>DUJB01000061.1:4044-4206 GCA_013330055.1 Nitrosopumilaceae archaeon | reverse complement strand
CGAGAATTTATTATAGAAAATCTTGCAACAAAATATGTTCAATTAGCAACATATCATTATACTTACTTTGGTAATCTTAGAAAACAGTGGTATAAAAATGGAAATGGAAAAAAGTATGTATCTGATAGATTTACCTTAAATGAAAAAAGTCTTGCATATTGA
>DUJB01000061.1:1748-3922 GCA_013330055.1 Nitrosopumilaceae archaeon | reverse complement strand
AGAAAAAAAATGGAGCTACAGGGTAGAGCAGAATGACAGAACAGATTGATAGTTGTCTAAAGTTTAGCAAAGGCTGGCATTACAAACTTGTTCTGTATGTTTGGGGAAGAAGTTATTTTAACGATTGGGGTGATCCAAAATATGTAAAAAGAATAAGCTTATGCACATATTTTTGGTCAGTAGTATTAAGCATATTCATATATCCAGTTTCAATAATTTGGCATACAAGAGTTGTTCAAAATCATGAAGACTTGTCTAAAGCAATTGGTATTTGGATTCTAATCTCAACTTTCATTCAATTTTTTATAGTTGTTTTAGCAGGACTGTCTGAGTGGTGGTGGATAGGATTGGCAATATTCTTTGGTGGGATCGGTGCAGGTGCAGGAGTAGCTGGTGCAATAATTGGTATTGAAAACTTGTATAATAGAATTAAGTGTTATCGAAGAAAAAAATATGGAGAATTTGTAAGAAAACCAAGAAAGCCTTCATTGATAAAGGAGTTTATCAAGGCAAAGAAAAACAAGGTCTGCCCATGTATAGAATTCATAGATGAGGATAAAAAATGAATACAGAAATCGATGGACCGCTAGCAGTTTGGGGAGGCAGAATTATGTCAATCATAGGAGTCTTCGGAGTCTTCCTTCCAGTAATATATTTTACAACAGGTATTAATTTAATTCCTGGAATTCGCGGTGATGGAATTCTAGGATTTGGTGCAATTCTCGCATCAGTATTTGGTGGGATAGGTGGAGCTTTGCTAATTAAAACAAGAGGAGAAAAACAATGGAAAAAGAAAAGGAAAAGTGATCCATGCAAGTCTGTTCAAGAAACTGGCAAACATGATTGGATAGANNGCTGTTACAATTTTAATGGTAATTATTTTCAAGATGGAGGCAGGGATATGAAACTTGGAAATTTAATTGGATTAATTATGATGACAATAGGATCAATTGGCGTGCTATATGGAATATCATTAAACGATAACAGTTCATTTGGTGTAATTGCAATTATTGGAGCTTGCACTTTTCCTACAGCACTAGCATTTTTTCACAAGACAAGGAATCCAATACTAGGTAAAGACTGGTTACAAAAGGAAATTTAAAAAATGACTGACATGTTTCTAGCTGAAATAATTGGATTTGTTTCTATGGGTGTAATAATAAGCATTGGTATAGGACTATCAGCATGGAAAGGAGAGTTTGATAAAAATCATAATCCATGTAATAAAAATTGTTGTAATCCTGATCATTGGAACAAGGAAGATAGGAATAAACTGTCACCAGAACAATACGAAACCATGAAAAAAAATGTAGAGAGAGGGAAAGTAATTGAATGAATTATACTTGATTATGGTGGCTGGATTGTACTTTCTAGCATTTTCAATAATGGGATTTTCCTCAAAAAGCAGACCGAGTGCATTACCAGAGAGGTATAGAAAATGATCTTTTTTGTTATGGGGATTGGCCATCTGTCAGATGCAGAGTGTAATGAAGTTCTGGTAGATGTTTCAAGACGAGCAGTAAACATGAAAAAAGCACTAGCCTATTTACAAGTTGAAGTAAATCATCTTGAAATGATCAAGTTCCAGGTTTCACAACGGAAGGCACAACTGGCTGAAAAAGGAAAAAAAAGATGATGGATAAGACAGATTTAATCTTCATTGAAAATGTATTACAACAGTATAAACCGATTTATCAGGACGAGTTTAATGCAAAACAAAGAGTAATGGCCAAACTTAATGAGGAGATAAAGAAGTTTGAGTGACTTACCAGATGATGATTCCGATTCACTAATCCTCGGTTATTTGCTTAATGAAGATGATATTGAACCAATAGACTTTGTATGTGTTAAATGTAATCATTCATTTGAAAAACATTCAGAAGGTATCTGTAACACTGGCGTTTTCAGAAAGTGCGAATGTAAACATTTCGTTTTAAATCAAAATCAATTAAAGCAGGCAAAATATGAATTGCAAACAATTGAAGACATCTTACTACAGAATTATGAGCAGGCAAGGAAGTTAGAGAGCCGACATTGAAAGTTACAAGTCATTGTCGATCAGGACATGTAATGAAAAGAGATGGCGATAGCTGGAAGTGCCTTGGAAAAATTAACGGAAAAAAGAAGGTGCAAAAAGATGGAAAAAAAATATGGGAGAAAATTAATTGTCCAAA
>DUJB01000061.1:0-1658 GCA_013330055.1 Nitrosopumilaceae archaeon | reverse complement strand
ATAGATTACGATACAATGGACGCATTACATCTTAGTACAGGTACAACAATTTTGTTAAAAAGTAAAAAAGATAAAATAGCAGTAGGAAAGGCTCTACCGCTTTATCCAGCAGACGAAGGCAAAAAAATGATTAGAATTGATGGAATAATGCGAAAGAANNCCCTATTTTGGATCAAGAATAACATTTGTAGTTGAAGACACAAAACCAGAAGGTGCTGTTTCAGTCACTCCGTTAACGACCAAGGTGATTATCAATGCTGAACCCATACCAAAAAAACTATTGGAAATACAAAAGAAGATAAAAGATAAACAGAATTCCCTCTTGGATAAATTAAAAGGCGAAGTCGAAAACTCCCAGAATCTTTCCGATATTTTGCAAGTCTTTAATACAATTCAATCTGAACTTACACAATACACATACTTGTATGAAACAATAAAATTAATGTATTATGATTCCAATCTAAAGCCTCCAACATCAATTAGTAAAACTCTCAAAGACGCAATAGCACATTGGCAAAAAGCAAACGAGGAAAAAAAGAAAGAGGAAAAAAAATGATTGACTTTATCGTAAATAGGCTAAAAAAAATCAAGGAAACAAAAAAGTTTGCAACCCAACATAATGTCCATAACTGGTATAATCTTTTGTTGCATGGAGTTATACTAATGTTGTTTGGCGGTTTGTTAATTTCTCTTGGTTCAATAATACTACTGGATGATTTAGAGTCTAATTCTAATCT
Source organism: Nitrosopumilaceae archaeon (assembly GCA_013330055.1). Classification (GTDB taxonomy): domain Archaea; phylum Thermoproteota; class Nitrososphaeria; order Nitrososphaerales; family Nitrosopumilaceae; genus UBA8516; species UBA8516 sp8516u. Next base: position 921 of record DUJB01000061.1, on the reverse strand, counting down.
CAAAGGAACTGTGTTAATGAATTTATTATGGGGATCTGCTACAGGCTTTCCATTTCTTTTTGCTTTCATTCTAGCATTAATCTTTCTACCAAAAATAATAATGTTGGAAGTTCTAGTGTTTGAAAGAATTAACCGATACATGTTTGACCAGTGGCAAAAATTAGACATGTGGTACTTTAAAAAATATCGCAAACATTCTCCATTGACGGATGGTTACTCCAAGATAGTATCCAGGGCATCAAAATATGGTTCAAAATTAACCAAAAAACAAAAAAAAGTAATTGCAATCGGGCTTGCAATATTNNTACAAGGCAAAAAGACAAGGACCAAATTCCAATAAAGAGGGTTCATATGGAATTTACAGGGCAGGTATGAAACGATGCAAACCATGTGAAGTTTTTTATGACTTAAAAGATTTGGCAAGACAGAATCTCAGTCTTACAAGATGTGTCTGTTGCAGAAGACCTCTAAAATCCAGGCCAAACAATCGCAAATTTAGAGATAAGATGGAGGTAAAGGTAGTGGCATGATGAAAGATCCAGAGCAAGTTTGTCATGTTTCAAAAAGTAAAAAGCACAAATTCATTTTAGTTTGTGTAAACTGCTCGTATACAAGGGAGTTTAAAAAATGAGATGTAAAGGCATAGGTTGTAAAAATTGCAGAAAGAACAAGCTAGACAAAGCAAAGTGTTGGAAAGATTGGGGATTATGTGGACAGTGTGCAGTTAAGTTGCATCCCGATCAATATAACAACAAGATCGTACAGTCCTATAAGAAACGACATGAGTATAACAAAATAACTTTTAAAGGGATGCAATTTTCAAAGATGGAGGAAATTAAACTTGGGCTTATTTAAAAAGAAAAAGAAAGACGCAGGAGATAAAGAGCCATCGTCACTGGAAAAAATCCAAGCAGTAGCAAA
>DUJB01000053.1 GCA_013330055.1 Nitrosopumilaceae archaeon | reverse complement strand
ACTTGCAAGGTTCTGCATTTTTTTCAATATGAACTACGTCGCCTTTACTGTCAAACCATATCACATCCAGAGAGAATTGCATGTTTAACATCCACATGGGAACTACCTGTTCGTTGTCAAACACAAAGATCATCCCTTTGTCAAATGGTAACTCGTCCTGAAACATTAATCCCCTCATTCTTGCTGGTTCTGTGTCAGCAACTTCCACCTGCAACACAATATTGTCTACCTTGATTGTCCCTTTTGGAAAATTGACGGTTTCTAGTTTTGTATCGCTTGGTATTGTTAGTATTCCTACTATTCCAATAATAGCTGCTGCTATTACAAATGGAATTANNACTAACCCGAGCCCAATTTTTTGCATTTTTTTACCTGGCGACGGTGCCTTTTGCAAAGCTCTCATAGATCTGGCAGTTCCTCTATCATCTATTTTCGCAATCCCTGAGTAGATTTCAGCTCTTCTGTTTACTGATTCGGTAATTTTTTTTATTCTATGAATAGATCTTTTATAATGTTCTTCCATCGGCTCTGATTGTTATTTCCATAGTTAAGATTCCATGCTAAAGATCAATCACAATGAGGTAAAGATTTCCTACACAAGTAGATGGAATTATATCATTCTTGGTATAACTCGTTAGAGACGTGAAAGAAAAGCGTGCAGAAAGGCTAGAATCCATAAAGGCAGCTCACAAGTTCGGAAAGGGTGATACTAACACAAGAATAGAGGACTATCTCGAAGTCATTTCAGAACTTGTAGAACTAAAAGGTTATGCAAACACACTTGATATTTCAAGATACATGAATGTAAGTGCGCCTAGCGTTACAAAGATGCTTAAACGACTCGATGAAAACAGCTACATTGAATATGAAAAATATCGAGGAATAAATCTTACCCCAAAAGGAAATGCGATAGCATATGGTATAAGNNCCAAAAACCATAAAGCAACTACGAAAATTCATTACTTATTTAAAAGCAAATCCCAAAGTCATGAAAAGTTTTGAATGACTAGTCATGCAAAATTATTTTAATGTCTTGTTTTGCCATCACGGCATTTATTATTTTTTTTCCAGACTCGGATCTTCTTGAAATTTTTATCTTGCCCTTTTTACCAACATGTGCAGAAAGCAGATATTGATCCTTTACATAAATGTCAGCAGACATTCCAATCTTTCTATCGTCTATTTCAAGCACGATGTTGTTTCCTGCTTCTGATAACTCAAAATCAACTTTGTCGCCAAGGGTGTGAACTTTGGGCTCTACATCAATGTGTACACCAAGCGATTTTTCAAGTTCGTTTATTGTTGCTCCACCACGACCAATGATTGACGGCATCACTTCCTTATCCACTCTAACTTGAATCCTGCTGTTTGATAAGATCTCAATTTCAGCATCTGGATCAAACCTTCGTATGGTTTCTCTAATCTTTGCCTCTGCAAGCCGTTCTATGCCACCACCCTTTGCTTCTTTTGATATTGGAATAACGATATTTTCTTCACCGTATGTGTAAATTTCATACTCCAAGGTTCTGTTCTCAAAGTTTCGAACTTCGATTACTGGTCGTGCGAGATCTTGTTCTGTCATACCTGTTGGAACTTTTACTTTGAATTCCAATTCATACACCTGAGCAATGTCTCCATTTTTTACAAAAATGACAGTGTCTAGTATGTGAGGAATCATGCCAAGCTCCACTTTTCCAATGAATCTCTGAATGGCATCAAGTGGTGCATTTGCGTGAACAACTCCAACCATGCCGACACCTGCCAATCTTAAATCAGCAAATACACGAAAGTCCTGGAATCTTCTTACTTCGTCAAATATGGTATAGTCTGGTCTAACAAGAAGCAAAATGTCTGCAGAATTTTCAAAACTGCCATCAAGGGTAGTGTATTGCGTCACTTTATCTCCTACCTGCAAGTCTCGTGGGGATTCTAAGGTTTTGACAATCTTGCCTTTCTGAGAATAAAAGTCTGCAAGACTGGAAGCAAAGGTACTTTTTCCTGAACCGGGAGGACCTGATACCAATACTCCTTCTGCCTTTTCTGAAAGCCTTGTCATTAGTTTTTCTGAAATCTTGTATTGGTCTAATCTTAGTCTGACGGTAGGATGCACTATTGTAGTTTCATAATTGTCTGAAAATGGAGGATGAGTAATTGCTATTCGAAAATCTTTGTATTGAACAACTAACGCTCCTGGTTTTGATATCTCGATAATTCCTGCTTGATTAATTCTTGAGGCTTCTAAGATTTCAGTGGTGATAACTTGGAGATAATCTTTTGTTAGAATCTTGTCTTCTAGATCTATAAGAAGAAAAACACCTGGCTTGCCACGTTTTGCCATTGGTTTTGTTCCTTCTTTTAGATGGACACTCATTGTTTGCGGATCAAAAAATTTCTCAAACTCTAGATTTGTTGTTTTTACATCAGGTTTTGAATAATTTGTCTTTATTCCTTCTGCTTGGGCAACAAGTGCTTGAACATAATCAGCAGTATAAAAAATGGAATCAGTTTTTTTTGCAATGTCCTTTATTATGGCATCAATTCTTCCATGTTTTGCTAATCGGATATCATCCATACTAGGTCTTTCACCTTCAAATTTTATGATGATATTATTTTTTGTGGAAAGCTCACGAATTTTTTTGATTTCCTCAAGACCTACAAAACCATAGTCTTTGCCCTGTGATGCCTGAGACTGGAGTTCATCTAGCACAGCAACAGGAATGATAAGTTCACAATCTCTTAGTTTGCCTTCGTTGATTATTTTTGATATCTCTCCATCAATAATTATACTTGTATCAACAACGATTCTTTCCATAATCTAGTCAGGTTCTTTTGTGCTTTTTATTCATACCTGTGTTTGTGATGTCTAGTCAAAATAATCACAAAATTTAGGTCATGAAATTGTCTCATCATGAAAACACCCTGGCTTTGGTGAACACTCTTTTCTTGTGTGTGTAAATTGTTACACACCTACTATTATCATCTAAAAAGAATATTTTTCTAACATGTTGGATAAGGACTCTAGTTCTATCTATCCTGTAATTGGAAGTGTAGTGACAGACTCTGTTAACTTTGGTATGGATTCTCCGGTTGAAAAAAACTTGAAGAGTTCTTACAAAAAAGATGTTCTGATAATAGAGGACAGCGCAGCTGTTTCACTTGTTATTCACAAGTTTCTCAAGAATCTTGGGTATGAAAACATCTATACCTGTACCACTGGTCGAAATGGAGTAAAGATTTTCACTGAACTTGCACAATTATCTAAAACGCCTGTTGTATTTCTTGACTATAGTTTGCCTGATATGACTGGTGACGAAGTAATGGAAGAGATATTCGATATTAGTCCAGATGCAAAAATAATAATAGAAAGTGCTAATGAAAAGACTGACGACGTCATCAAGGAAATACTAAGACACGGTGCATATGAATTTCTTGAAAAACCAATTAGATTTGAAAATTTAAAAAATATTATAAATGTATTAGAAAAAGAAGACAACATTATAGAAGATGTCCCAGACTATAGTTTTGACAAAATATTGTACAAATAATA
>DUJB01000083.1 GCA_013330055.1 Nitrosopumilaceae archaeon | reverse complement strand
TGACTCTGTTATAGTCTTCTTTAAAGTGCAAAGTAAGAGCCCAAATGTGCATTGGAATCCAGATAAATACAAGTCCTGCCATAACAAGTCCGAGGTCCCAAAGTCCAGTCATGGTAACTGCAACATATCCAATCATTGGTGGAGCTCCGCCACAAAGTCCTCCTAGAATAATATTTGTTCTACTATGTCTTTTGAGAACATAACTGTACACTAGAACATTATTTACTAATCCAAACGCCATAAAACCAGTAGCCCAAAGTCCTTGTTCCAAAGTTGTGGTAAATGATATTCCAAATACCGTGCACAAACTTATTGCAGCCAATACTAAACCAAAATCTCTTGCCTTTTCTGCTGGAAAGATTCTTCTGCTAGGGATTGGTCTGTTTTTTGTTCTTTCCATGATTGCATCGATATCTCTGTCATGATAATTAGTTAGGGTATTAGCAGCAGCTGATCCTGCAGCAACACTACCTAACATCAAGGCCCAAGTTATAGGTGAAACTTGAATATCATAAATATTTGAGGCAGCAACNNAATTCATAATATGTCTTAATTCTTGAACTCGTTTTACTTGTTAACACACTAGCTCATCTTTTTATTCGTTGTTTGATATTTATAGGTTGAAAAAATCAAATTAGTTCATTGTTTGTATGGCATTGGCTTGGCCGTTTTTTTCATCTCAATAAAACTCTCAGAACGGTGTACTCCTTGAATACGACCCAAATTTTCTGATATTAATCTGTGCATNNGAAATTTCTCTTACTTCAGGTATTTTTAATAGTTCTTCTATTACATTATCGCGAAGCTTCGAGTCCATGTTTAATCCAGTCAAAGCTTTTACTGTGTAACCAAGCTCTCTTTCATTGACTACTATTGTAAAACGTTCAATAAGCTTTCTTTTAATCAGTCGTTTAATTCTGCTGTACACTACAGATGAATTGACATTAATTTTTTTTGAGATCCTAGGAACTGAAATGTTCGCATCAGCAGCAAGTTCGGAAAGGATTGTCATGTCTAAATCGTCTACTTTTGCCGTTCAAAACACCAATTATTGTGAATAAAAGTGGGGTTAATAAAGTTATTATTACAATTTTTCTGTAATTTTTATATCAATTATATCATGCCCTTCTTGTAGAGCATTTCAGCTAAAAGTACGGCCCCTTTTGCAGAACCCATCTTCTCATTGTGAGAAAACAAGACATACTTTATTCCGTTTTCAAAAACAGTGTCTTCGCGTAATCTGCCTACTACTGTAGACATTCCACCACTCATCTCTCTGTCTAACCTTGGCTGTGGCCTTGTAGGATCATCATGAACCATAAGATATTTTTCTGGAGCGGATGGAAGGCCTATGACACTTATTTTCTCAGAAAATTCTTGCATGGCTTTTTTTACTGCTTCCGGGTCTGCATGTTTTGCAGTTTCAACAAATACGGATTCTGTGTGCCCATCAATTACTGGTACTCTAGTGCAAGTACAACTCACTTTCATATCTGCAGGTATGATTTTTCCATCAATTAGTTTACCAAGTATCTTTCCAGTTTCTAGTCTAACTTTCTCTTCTTCTTTTGGAATGTAGGGAATTATGTTATCGGTTATATCTAACGCTGAAACGCCAGGCGATCTACCAGCACCAGACATGGCCTGCATTGATGTCATAATAATCTTTTGTGCTCCAAATTTTTCTAACAAGGGCTTTATAGTTATGGCAAGTCCAGTGGTAGTACAGTTTGGGAGCGGCGCCACAAAACCTTTCCAACCACGGTTTTTGCGCTGTACATTCAGTAATTCTGCATGATCATCATTTATCCCAGGAATAAGTATTGGTACATCTGACTCATACCTATATGCTGAAGATGTACTAATTACGGGCAGATCTTTTGCAAATTTAGTTTCAATTTCACGTGCAGCTTCACTTTCTACTGAACTAAATATTAAATCAAGATTTTCTACTTTGATATCATCCACCGATTCAACTATCATATTTTTGACGTATTCTGGTATCTCTTCTCTTAGGTGCCACTTTAGAATGCTACTGTCTGGATCCCTGATAGCATCAACAAACTTTTTGCCTGAAGAACGTTCAGAAGCAGCAATTTGTTTTACCTCAAACCAGGGATGTTTGTTTAATGCTAGTACAAACTCCTGACCTACTGCACCAGTAACACCTATGATCGCAACCCGTTTCATGCGTAATTTTCACTTTATACAATTAATATTCCTTTAGCAGGAAAACCAAAACACACTAAATCCCAATTACGATATCTCATGATATGAAATTTAATCTAGAAAGAAACATCTTAAATCACAACACTGTACGGCATGGTGGTATTTATTCCACTGACATGAAACTTGATCCTAAAATTATAGATTTTAGCTCAAATGTAAACCCGCTTGGTTTCCCATATCCAGTAAAGAATGTGATTAAAAAAAATACATCTCTTTTGTCTATTTATCCTGATCCAAATTCATCAAATCTTAAAGATGACTTAGCAAAGTACACAGGCATTACAAAAAGACAAATAGTTGTAGGAAATGGTGCAACAGAAATAATTTATAATTTTTGTAAAGCATTTATCAGAAAAAATAATCGAGTCATAATACCAATTCCTACATTTGGAGAATATGAGGCAGCTGCACTATTACATGGAGGGCATATTTCTTATCTTAAAACAATGAATCTAAATGAAAAGATCCCAGAACTACAACACATGATCACAAAAAATAATTGCATTTTTCTTTGCAACCCAAATAACCCAACTGGTTCACTAATAAAAAGAAAAAACATGTTAAAGATTTTAGAAACAGCATATCACAAATCCACATTAGTGTTTTTAGATGAATGTTTCACCGAACTTGTACCAGAATCAAATGAATCTCTTATATCGAATCTAAAAGAATTTGATAATCTCTTCATACTACGATCTCTTACTAAATCATTTGGATTGGCAGGACTTAGAATTGGTTACGGCTTGGGTAGCAAGAAAATGATCGACGTGCTAACGAGAATAAAGATGCCATGGAACGTGAATGCCTTGGCTCAAAAAGCGGCAAGTGCAGCACTTTCAAGCAAATCTCATCTCGACAAAACAAGGAAATTGGTAAAGAATGAACTCGCTTTTCTAACCTCTTCTATATCAAAAATTAAAAACTTTACATGTTATCCATCATCGACTAATTTCATTTTACTTGAATCAAAAATAAACTCAAAAACTGTTCAAAAAAAACTCATAAAGAAAAAACTATTGATACGAGACTGCAGTACAATTCGTGGACTAGACAATAAATTCATACGAATTGCTGTCCGGACACACAAAGAAAATATGAAACTTGTAAAAGCTTTGGAAGAAATATGATATGACAAAAACATTGATGATACAAGGAACTTCATCGGGTGCTGGTAAAACAACACTTGTCACTGCCTTGTGTAGAATATTTGCAAATTCTGGATATAAAGTGGCTCCATTTAAATCTCAAAACATGTCATCATATTCATATAAACAAGATGGTTTTGAAATTTCACGAGCACAGGCAATACAAGCAATCGCTGCAAGAACAACAATAGACCCGCGTATGAACCCAATTCTTCTCATGCCGCTAGGAAGCTATAGAAGTAAAGTTATGGTAAATGGAAAGTTTTACAAAAAAATGTATGCAAAAGAATATTACACAAAGTTTGCACTTTCCAAAGGATTAACTGCAGCTAAGAACTCACTTGACTGGCTAAAACAAAACTATGATTTGATAATTATAGAAGGAGCTGGTTCTCCTGCAGAATTTAATTTGGAAAAATACGACATTGCAAACATGAGAATAGCTGAGTACGCGCGTGCTCCTGTAATTCTTGTATCCGACATAGACAGGGGTGGAACTTTTGCAAGCATTGTTGGTACGATAGATCTAATCAATAAGAAATACAGAAAATTCATTCAAGGTTTTGTAATCAACAAATTTCGAGGAGACAAAGACATACTGCGTCCAAGCCTTTTCAAGCTAAGAAAAAAAACAGGTAAACCTGTTTTAGGCACTATTCCGCTCATGAAATTTGACATCCCAGACGAAGACTCTCTTCATGCAAATCCAAAACATGTACAATGGAATAAAAAATACTTAAAATCCTTGGATTTGGAAATAGAGAACCTAAGTCGGGAGGTAAAAAATAGTTTGAACATGAAAGCAATAGGTGAACTGCTCAAATGATCCTTGTAACAATACTTGCTGTAGTATCTGCTATAGCGATTGACTTTGCAGTAGGCGATCCAAAAAATAAATTTCACCCAACTGCATGGATTGGAACATTAATTGGAAAACTCGTTTCTATTGCAAAAAATGATCCGCAAAAATCCACTAGACTTTCAGGCATGATTCTTACAATTTCAATTGCAACACTAGTAGCTGTAATACTTTATCTCATTAATGCTGGATTATATTCTCTAGAATCAGATAAGGTTGATTTCAGATTGTATGATTTTGTTGTTACTGCACTGATTATTATAATCACAGGAATTTTACTCAAGACTACAATTGCTATAAAAGGAATGCAACAACATGCACAACTTATCATGGATGCGCTTTCAAAAAATGATCTAGATTATGCAAGAACAAAACTGTCAATGATAGTGAAAAGAGACACAAAAAACTTGGATAGACAACACATTATCTCAGCAACTTTAGAAAGTATTAGTGAAAACACAGTAGATGGAATTACTGGCCCTCTCTTCTATTTTGCAATATTTGGATTGCCTGGAGCATTTGTCTACAGAGTAATAAACACTATAGACTCTATGATAGGCTACAAAACAGAACAATTTAGAAATCTAGGATGGTTTGGTGCAAACTGTGATAAAATACTAAATTATCTTCCTTCAAGGATTACAAGCCTTGTTATGGTATTTGCAGTAATGATTCTTGGAAAAAATTGGAAGCATTCACTAGAAATAATGAGACGAGACAGTTCAAAGACAGAAAGTCCTAATGCAGGATATCCAATGGCTACATTAGCAGGCGCACTGGGAACAAGATTTGAAAAAATAGATCATTATGTTTTGGGAGATGGAAAAATGGAATTTACGGAGAACGACTTCAAATCTGCCATATCAATAATGAAACTAACTACAATTCTATTTTGTATTATTTTCACAATTCCAATGATTGTAGTATTTTCATATCTTGGTTGGTGGCCACATGCTTAAGGGAATAAGTTCTGTAATTTCATTTCTAACAATACTTCCTTCTACAAAAAATGCAGATCTTGATACGGTTGCAAAAAACATGTATCTCTTTCCTATTGTAGGTGCCATTATTGGTTTGATAATTGGTACAGCTGGATTCGGTCTGTCCTCATTTCTTGATCCTTTGATAGTCGGACTATTGCTTACCGGTTCGATTGTGATTATAACTGGAATCCATCATACTGACGCACTCTGCGACTTTGCAGATGGTATCATGGCAAAAGGTACAAAGGAAAAAAAATTACAAGCTATGCGTGATCCAGCCGTAGGATCAGCTGGTGTAATAACAGTAGTGTTGTATGCTGGTGGAATGATTATGGCTCTTTCCATGATGAAAGGATTCACACTTTTTCAAGCAATCTTACTAAGTGAACTTGTTGCCAAATTTGTTATGGTATTACAAGCAAACAGAGGTTCTTCAGCATGGCATGGTCTGAGTTCTCCATTTACACAATCTATGAAAGAAAAAAAGAAACTTGCCATAGCCACGGTGATATCTGTTATTCCAATAATTGCGATTGGTGGAATAACAGGCATTATTGTGATAGTAGCAGGAGTGACATTGTCATTAGTACTTCTTGCGCTTGCAAATCGCAGTTTTGGAGGAATATCTGGCGATGTCTTTGGGGCAACAAATGAGCTTGTTAGACTCTCATCCCTTTTGATCTTTGCTTCGGTATGATAGGACTAGTAATGTGTGGAGGCAAGGGCACGAGGATGCAGACATCCAAGGAAAAACTTCTCCTCACATACAAAAATCCGATTATACAGCATGTTATATCTGCACTACAAGACTCTGGTTGCTTTTCAAAAATTGTAGCAGCTACAAGTCATAATGCACCAAGAACACGAGAATTTCTAACAAACTTGGGAATCTTTACTATGGATACTGCAGGCAAAGGTTATGTTTATGATCTTAACCAGATCTTGCACAGCTTTGATGAATCTGTATTTGTAATATCTGGCGATTTACCTCTTTTAGACTCAGAAATAATAAAACAAATTGTACAGAAAACTAATGCTGGTAATCCATGGGCTACAGTTCTTATCAGTAAAGAATTTCTTGATTCATTATATTTGAAACAAGAATATACTGTGATTTATAATAAAAAACAATATTCCTATTGTGGAATATCTGTAGTAGATCCAACTAAACTTACAGATATGAAACCTGTAGATGAATCATACATAATATTAGATGACAAAAGAATAGCACTTAATCTAAACACAAAAGAAGATTACGATTTACTCTGCGCTTCCTAATATTTTACCATTTATTTTTGCACGAGAACCAGTTGATTCTGCAAGAATGTTTCCACATGATTTGCATGTGACATTTGTAGCTACATGAGAATATACTACACTTTCTTCGTTGCACTCCTTACACTGCACCCTTTGAAACTTGCTAGCTGGTTTTGGAATTAATATTTGACCTTTTTTCATTATGCTACCAACTCGAACTTTCTTAGTCTGATACCTGGTTTATTAAACTTCTTTTTACATTCTGGACATGTCAATATCTGAGTAGCTTTCTTTGTAGTCTTTGCAGGCTTGGCAAGTTTTGGAAATTTTTGACCACCATAACCTTTCTTATCTTCAGCATGTCTTCTCTCACCTATAGCTGAACCTCTTCTCTTTCCTGCTTTGTATATGGAGACCTTCTGCAATGTGTGTTTCTTACACTTGGGACAATATCTTCTGATCTCCTTTGGCATGTTCATAAAAGAAAACCGTGCTTGACCGTAATTTAAACATCGCTTTGAATCTATAATAGTATCAAAAGCTGACTCTTATTCGTGAGATCAAGTTCACTTGCTTCGATGATTTCATCATTGAATTCTGTAGCAATGGGCAAGAAAAAAGCTGATCTAGTTTTGAAAAATTGTATGCTTGTTAATGTTTATTCTAGAGAAATAACTCCGGGTACACAAATTTCGATTTTTAAAGACAGAATTGCGTACGTAGGAACTGATGCATCACACACAGTTGGAGAGAAAACTGTAGTTATTGATTTAGAAAAACGATATGTCACACCAGGATTTGCAGATTCACATACTCATGTTGACAAGTACATTTTACCATCTGAGCTTGCAAAAAAATCTCTTCTTTGTGGCACGACATCCCTATTTTCAGATCCCATTGACATTGTAAGTGTATGTGGCTACAAAGGTTTTAGAGAATTTGTCAAACTTACAGAAATTTTGCCCATAAGATTTTTTCATGTTATTCCAGGTGGCTTGCCAGTAGATAGGAAATTCAGTCACGCAAAGACATTGAGTCTAGCTGAAGAAAAAGCAGCGTTACGTTTAGAAAATGTGTTAGGTCTTGGGGAAGTTTTTTCTTGGACCAAAGTTACAAACTTGGATTCAAGAACAATGAAGACCTTGAAAAACATGTTAGAAAATGATTGTATCATAAACGGCCATACTGCAGGTGCAAGTGGCAAAAAGCTAAATGCCTACATTGCATCAGGAATTCTTTCCTGTCATGAGCCAATTGACTTTGATCAAGTCATTGAGAGACTCAGACTTGGTATGTGGATAATGATGAGAGAAGGTTCTATTAGAAGAGATTTAGATAAAATAATTCCGAACATACTTGCAACCGGAACTTATCTTGACAGACTTATGTTATGTTCTGATGGAGTAAATCCAAAAGATCTGTTGGAGTTTGGT
>DUJB01000037.1:3950-4158 GCA_013330055.1 Nitrosopumilaceae archaeon | reverse complement strand
ACAAGAACTGCGGTTGTTGTAGTTATTGTAAATCCATCAAGTAAACCTCCCGTAAAGTTATCAAACCCGCTAGAATGCTCAGGTATGAATTGCAGTCCTGGTGATAACTGGATTGTTGTTACGACGTTTTTTGCTGTATCTGGGCCGTTGTTTGTAACATCGACTCTAAGTGTAACTTCATCGCCAAAGAATACTGGTTCTTGTGGTC
>DUJB01000037.1:0-3924 GCA_013330055.1 Nitrosopumilaceae archaeon | reverse complement strand
TGATTTCCGACCGAGTCTATCACCTTAAATTTCAAATCAAGTGTCCCAGTGGTGCTTATGTCAATACTTATCGTCAGCGTTGAGCTAGCCTGACCACCTGATTGAAGCGTCACTATAGGTGGATTAAAAGAGTAAGTTACTCCTTGCGGAACTGTACCCACAAACATTAGCTGGCCATCAAATCCATTTGATTTAACAATGCATTGAGTACTCCCAGAGCTACCTGGTGTGATGGCCAAAGATGATGGGTCACAATTCATATCTACTGGCAAATTAGTTGATGACTGGGAATTTACTGGCTGTACCCATCCAAATAAAATAATGAAATTAAGAATTAAAATACAAAAACTTGCTACTAGCAAGTCAGTTTTCATTGTTTGAACAATAGCTTGCTTCTAGATAAAGCCGATCAAAATTACGTTTGTCACTAACGCATGGCCACAAAACTTGGCTTGTCTATGTCCATGTTAAATTTTAACAATAATTCTAGACTGGTAAGACCCACCTACCATCATGAAAATCTAAAAACTGGATTTCCTTCACATGTCAAAGGCGACATCGATAAAAAGCTAAAGAAACTAGTGTAAAGGAGCTTTTTCCTTTTTTATTTTGAAATAATATAAAGTCTAGTTTACAATCCAAGAACATGCATGTAATGATCATCCCAGGAAATAACAATACAGATCTTTCTGAGTTGTGGTATCCACAGGTAAGGAAGGAGTTGGAGAAACTTGGTTTAGATGTAATAGCCAAAAATATGCCAGACCCTGATTTAGCAAGAAAGCAATTTTGGTTACCTTTTATTGAAGAACACGTAAAAAGCGAACGAAGTTCCATACTTGTCGGTCATTCTTCTGGCGCTGTAGCGATATTGAGATATTTAGAAGAAAATAAAGCTGAAGGGATAGTTTTAGTTGGCGCATCCCATACTGATTTAAATGATAAAAAGGAGAAAATCAGTGGCTATTTTGATGATTCTTGGAATTGGGAAAAGATTAGAAAAAATGTAAAATGGATAATTCAATTTGCCTCAACTGACGATCCTTACATACCAATAGCTGAGGCACGCCACATTAATGACAAATTAAATTCTGAATACCATGAATTTACAAATCGTGGTCATTTCATGCAAGATGAATTCCCAGAACTTGTCGAAGCTATAAGTAAAAAATTGGTGTAGATTATTGACGAGAGTTTATTTTGTAGGTTCAGATCTGTTAAGAATTTATTGATTTATCTATTCCTGTCCCAATGGCAATCACAGTTACATCCCTTTTTGCAATTCATTCTTTTACAGTCGGAGCACATATTTTCCCTCCAAAAATGGTCCCTGTCCATGAAATTAAATTTTAATGTCTGCCCCCTATCTGCTTTGCGGCCTTGTAATCCATTTTTGCACCACAAAATCCTATTTTATGTTCCACCCAGTACTAACAACAACTCTATTGCAAAATATGAAAATAAACGTCCAAATGTAATAAAGAATCTCAAAGAACTCATAGACTTGCTTGGAATAAGGAGACAGGAGACTCGTCAGCCTGGAATGAGCTTTGGCGGATTTAGGATTCCGTAAATTTTCATTTTGTCCAAACAACAATAATTGATGGAGTCTGGGACGAGTTTAACCAGGACTGGCAGAAATAAACTAAGAGATTACTGACAAATTCTCGTTTTATTATTTTCTTAAAAAGATTGTTTGTAAAAGTAGAAAAGCTGCGTAATTGTTTTATAAAATAAAATTCTATTTTTATTGACCGCGTAATGTATGTTATTGCACACAAAGAACAGTCAGGCAGTAGGAAAGAAAAACACGAACACGTATGGCGTGTTGTTTCAGATCACTGGCAATGTGAAATTTGTGGAAAAGCGTTTGGATTAAAAATTTCTTGAAGGAAAATAATTTAAGGCAGTATTAGCTTTTTACCATATGGTACATATCGAAGATTCAGGCAGTTTTTTTGATGCTCCGATTGACAAAATTTGGAAGCTGGTTGAGGCTCACGGAACGGACTTGACTAAAATCCATCCTGATATGAAAAATGTCAAGGCTGAGATGGTAAGCGAAAATTGCAATGTTGTAGGTTATGATAATGAAATGCAAGGACAAACAATTAGGAGCAAGATAAAGATAACAGCATACTATCCTCTTGGATTGGCATTTGAGATGCTAGAAGGTCCGTTGGCTGGCTCAAAGTTCTTCAATTATTACATTCCAAGCGGAAACAGGACAGGCATAACTGCGGTTGGTGAATTCAAGTCTTCCAGCATGAGCGACGACATGATAAGACAAGCTGTAAAATCCATGCTTGACAATGGGTTTGATCAAGATGCAGCATATCTGAAAATGATGTAGTGGTATCGTTTTAATTCTTGTCGACGGAAATTAATAAAAATTCAATTTATTCATTGTTTTAGGTACAAACTACTTTTTCGATTTAGCGTTTTCTTGTGCCCTTGCTCTTTTTTTTGCTTTGTTTGATGTTTTGCTCATACTAATTTCTAATTTGTATAGACTTAAGGTGTTTAGAAAAACAAAAAGAGCTTGTGGGTAAACAATTTATCATATCAGGCATATCATAATGAAGACCATAGAACTCCAATGGAATGATGTGTATTATGGCAATCCTTTGACCGTTTGTGATACTGTGGTCTAGATTTTATTTCTCATCTATGTCTTGTGGTAAATTGATCATTTTTTCTTATTTTCAATTTTGTTCTTTCCTTGTTTGCAATCATAATTTCAGATTCTAAAATCTTTTTTGCATCTTGACTAAGATTTGGATCTTTGAGTTGTTCATTTTTTTCATTAATTTTCTTTGTGTAACGTTGAATCTCATCGTCAATTCCTTCCAAACTCATTATCTTTCCAAGCTGGACTAACAATTTAGCAATTTCTATTTATCTTCTGAGTCTTGCTTGCCATCTTCTTCATCTATCTTTCTTTATCTCTAACCTTAAGTTTGAACAAAATTTAGAAATTAGTATGAATAAAACGACAAAAAACGAGTAAAACTTGACAGTTTCCACCAAAGAGATCATAGAATATCCTTGTATTTCGTGTCATACAAACTGCTGCAAAGAGTATACGATATTTGTTAATGCTCATGACATTTACAGACTATCAATCAGACTAGGATTAGACCCAGAGAATTTCCTAGAGATTCATGGAGCAAAGGATTTTGATCTTGGCATAAAGGTAAAAGAAGGTCTTGTAGATCTTGCCTTAAAACAGAAAAATGGCGGATGCATATTTCTTGAAGAATCCAAAGACGTCTTTCGATGTACCGTAAATGAATTCAAACCAGGTGTTTGCAAATCATATCCCTTTCAGATGCAAGGTGGAAAATTAATCCAGATGAGTGATAAGATGTGTCCTGTTGACTGGGATACAAAAGAATTTGAAACCATGATGGCAATTCATCTCAAAAAAGACGAAGATGAATGGAAGTTCTATAACGATCTTATCTTGGAATGGAATTCAAATCATTGGATAAAAAAGCCGCTATCTGCATTTCTAAGATTTATTCTAGACAGAGTTGAATTTTCTTTATACGAATAATTTGCGTCATTGATATTTTCATATCCAGTCTCTAAGGCTCTGCACCTAAAAACACGATAGATAAAATCATAAAAATCACTCCTCCAACTTGTAAAATTATTTTTAATAACGACAACAGACGTCTAATGTCTTTGCAACACAAAAAAGCCCTGATAAAATAAATCTAACCAATAGGTTCTGACATATAATCTTCAATAATGACTGGCTTTAGAAAATATCATGAGTACAAAGTTAACAAGTGCAGAATCATTTGCCAAAGACAGACATCGTAATCAAAAATATGACACCAAGCCTTACTATACACATTTAGAAGCTGTTGTAGATACACTCAAAAACATTGGAGTCAATGATGAGGATGTCTTGTG
>DUJB01000064.1:73310-73561 GCA_013330055.1 Nitrosopumilaceae archaeon | reverse complement strand
ATTGCAAAAATTTCTGGCGTTGGAAATGAATCAACTCATGTGCTAACGACAGGCATGATAGCGTCATCTCTTATCGGTGTAACCTATCTTTGGCCAGTAGGACTTGCAACCAAGTACATTAGAGAAGGAAGTAGATCTAGGATCATTATTACAATTACAGCAATTTCTATTACGTTAACCCTAACAATAATTTCAAGCATAATTGGAAATGACCAATTTATGATGGTTTCAACATCAGCCTTGGTTTTGTC
>DUJB01000064.1:55804-73245 GCA_013330055.1 Nitrosopumilaceae archaeon | reverse complement strand
AAGTCACATGGACAAATGATGACACGGCTGCACATACTGTTACAAGTGGGAATCCAACAGACGGACCTGATGGAACCTTTGACAGCAGTTTGTTTGGTCCAGGAAAAACATTTTCCCAACCATTTAAAGAAGCTGGAACATTCCCATACTTCTGTATGGTACACCCATGGATGAAGGGAGTTGTAACTGTTCAAGCTGAAACGATGGAAGAAGAAGAGGAAGAAACCCAAGAGGAGGAAGAGACTTATGCAAATGCAATGTCATCTGATGGTTCAGTGAATGTAGAAATTGAATCTAGCATTCCAGCTGCAGGTGAAGAAATGTCAATACATGTGACCTTTACAGATGCTGACGGAAACCAGATCCAGCATGTCAATTATGACATAAATGCAATGCAAGATGGAACACAAGTTCTTTCAGGAGAAGGTGCACACGAACATGAAGGTGAAGGCATGCATACAACAGATGCATTATCCTCTGATAGTCCAGTTGACATTGAAGTAACAATTCTTGGAATCGGACTACCTGATGACGAAGCAAATTGGACTGGCCCGCAAGGTGATGCAGTTTCACTGCAAGTAGTTCCAGAATTCGGTACCATTGCAGCTATAGTGCTTGCAATAAGCATTGTTAGTATCATAGCAGTAACGGCAAAAAGTAGAGTTATTCCAAAACTCTAAACCTTTATTTTCTTTTTATCATCGCAACTATCGCTAAGATTACTCCAGCTGCACCAAGTGAAAGTCCAAATATTCCAAAATTGTAGGCTGTTTCTGCACTAAAGTTACCTGATGTGGTATCTAGTCCACTAATCTTGGATTTGAGTAAAGTAATTTCTTTTTGTAACCCAGACATAGCATTCTTCAATGCTACAACATCTTGGTCTGATGAACCAGTTGTATCAGGAAATGCAAGTAATGATTTGTCTTCTACGTCCTCAACAGTAATTTCAGAATTTATTGGAATTCCATTAATATCGCCTTTTAATACTACAACAAGACTTCCTGTTCTGGTTGGGATTATTTTTGAATGATAATGTCCAGCCTCTTGGTCAGAGTCAATATCAAGTGTTTTTTCCAATCCACCTGATTTTACCGCTGCTACCAAATTTTTGAATGCATTTTTTACACCACTTTGTCCATCAGATGTGTTTTCATTAATTTCAAAAGTAATCGCATTCATAAAACCAACAAGTGGTGGTTCGTCTTGCCAACCCACCTCAATTTTAAGATTTTCCACTGTAATGGTTTTGTGCGCTTGAGCTGAAGATAATCCACTAAAAAACAATAGTGAAAAAATAAGCATAGATGAAAAAATCTTATTCATAAATAACGTCTAACTATTACATGTTAATATCTTTGCTCAATTCTGGTACATATATTGAAATAATCAATTGTTTAAATTATCATAAGAAGAACTTGAATCTGTGAGAAAACTTCTATTTCTTATTTCTATAATTATTGTTTCTAGTATTAGTGTTGGTTCGGTATATGCTCATCCATTTATAGAAAACACAGAACCGGCTCAATCTTCAAATATTGCAATAGGAACAACCCAGATAATAATTCGTTATTCTGAAACAATCGAAGTTGAATTTAGCACGATCAAAGTTCTTGATAACACGGGGAATCAAGTAGACAATAAAGATACAAAATTTTTTGATAGTAAAAATTCACTTATTGTTACTACAAAGCCATTAGATGATGGGGTCTATACAGTAACAAGTAAGGTACTTTCCAGAGTAGATGGACATGTAGTAGATGATGCCTTTGTCTTTTCGGTAGGAGATGCAAAAATACCTGAAGTCCTTTTAAAAGGGAAAACAGAGGGGCCCTCGATATATTTTCCAGAAGCGGCAGCGCGATTTCCCGGGTTAGTTGGACAGGTAGTTGTGTTAGGTTCAATTCTCTTTTCGTTACTGATTTGGAGATCCCTCAAAACAAAGAAAACTATGAGAGAAAACTCTGAAGTATTACAGAAAACCCATTCTCATTTATTTTTAAAAATAACTGGAATTGGTTTGCTTTTGGTTTTGGCATCAAATATTTTGATGCTAGCTGTACAAGCAATAACTCTTCAAACTACCGCTTTTGAGGTAATAAGAACTGGATTTGGTACAACTTGGCTTGTAAGAATGATACTTACTATAATTTTGCTTGGAATATGGTTCTGGTCAGAAAGGAAGATGATTATTGGAAGAGCTCAACAATTCTTAATTCTTGGATTATCACTTGCATTAATCTCAACTACAACAATGTTAGGTCATGGAACAGCTAGTTTGCATGAACCTGCAATAATCTTGGATTATGCACACAATCTTCTAGCTTCCGTATGGATCGGTGGTGTGATTTATGCTGCATTTGTAATGATCCCCTCATTTTCCAAATTAGAGTCTGATAAAAAAGAAAAGCTTTCTCTTCTAGTCATACCAAAAATTTCTAGCATTGTAATAATTGCAGTAGGAATTTTAATTATTACAGGTCCTACACTGCTTTGGTTTTTGGAAAGTAATGTAGGATTACTTTATGACTCAACGTATGGCAAATTAATTCTGGTAAAAATCGCGCTTGGAAGTATTATGATCGCAATAGGCGGTTATAATCAATTCAGAATACAAAGATATGCAGAAAAAAACCTAGAATCTGGCAAAATTTCTGTTTATAACAGATTTAGAAGGTCGCTAAAAATAGAGTCAATGGTTGGCATAGTACTTCTCGGTGTTGTTGCTTTGTTGGCCAATAGTTCTCTTCCTGCAGGAGAACTACAAGAAGCTGAAGCCCAAGATATCTCATTTGGATATAAAACATTACAATTTTCGAATGCCGCCAAATTTGATATTTCAATAGATCCTCTCTCAACTGGAGCCAATGCAGTTACAACGTCTATCAGCTCATTAGATGGAGAATCACTAAATGATGTATTTGATGTAATTTTGAAAGTTTCAAATCCTCAGAAAGATATTTCTCCAATTGATCTTAAATTATTACCATCCAAATATACAGAAACAAATTCTGTAACTCAGTATAGTGGTAATGCAACATTTGGATTTCCTGGAATATGGCATATTGAAATCATAGTGCTCAGAACACAAAATGCAAATGAAGCAACATCCTTTGATGTTGTAATAAAACCTCGTCTTTCTGAATTACAGACAAATGTAGTTGAGTATAGTTTTCCAGATAAAACCGTTGCACCACTCTATCCTGTTTTTGATGGTAAAAATACAATATGGATTAGCGATACCACTCAACCACGAATATGGAAATTTAATATTGACGATAAACGATTCAGATCGTATGAATTTGATGGGCAGATTTCTGTAACATTGAATATAGATAATGATGGGAAGATATGGTATACTGATACACCAAACTCAAAGATTGGATTTTTTGATCCATCTACAGAAAAATTTGAAAACATTGATCTTCCAATAAAGTCTGTACCTGTATTTACAGAAACNNCAAAGAAATTTACTGAGTTTAAAATTTCAGATGCTCCACTTTCTGGACCAACTGCACTTATTTTAGACAAATCTGGGAATATCTGGTTCACTGAAGCACAAGCAGGAAAGATTGGGGTAATCAATCCAGATACTGGTAAATCCAAGGAATTTGTTCCTGAAAATTCACTAAAAGAACCTACAGCTCTGTTTTTTGATAATAATGGGGATCTCTGGATTTCTGAGCATACTGGACCTACCATTACCAAATTTGATACTACTCTTGAAACCTTTGAACAAATTCCAGTTTTAGATCCTAATGCTCTTCCTTTTGGAATGACATCAGATAATTTTGGCAATATTTGGATCGGGCAACATACTATTGACAAATTAGGTATCTACGATCCTTACAATGATAATTTTAAAGAAATTCAGATTCCCACTCAACAATCCTTTACACAGTTTATTACCTCTGATGATAGCGGAAACATTTGGTTTGCAGAACAACGAGGTCAAAAGCTTGGAATGGTTTCTATAACGGAGATTCCAAGACAGACAATAGTTGCACAAAGTAAAGCATTTGAAATAAAATATGCGGATCTTGTGTCACCACTTATAGCTACAGGCATTATTGCAACATCATTATTCTTTGTAAATAGCATAAAGGATAAAAGAAAAATTAATAGTTTAGTGGAATAATAAAGAATAATTCAGTTCAGATTATTCTTGTTTAATATTTGGAATTATTGTTTTATTTTTTATCAAACCCGTTGATTTGATTCCTAGTGAGACAGCAAAGATTACAATTGATATTAGTACAATCATTCCACCAGGCGCAATGTTAAATGTGTAAGAAGTGAGTATTCCAGATACTACTGAAGAAACTGCAAAAGTCATAGATAGTATTGCGGTTTGTTTGAATCCACGTGAAAATAGCATTGCAGTTACATTTGGTATAACAATTAATGAAGAAATGAGCAAAATCCCTACAAGTTGCATAGAGCTAACCACTGTAATTCCAGCAATTGTAACAAGCAGATAATTCAATTTTTCAACTGGAATACCGCTTACCTTTGCTTGTTCTTCATTAAATGTGGTGTAAACTAGTTGTCTATACAATAATAAAATTACAATCAAAATTGAGCCTGCAAGACCTAGGATTAAAATTGTGTTTTCTAAACTAACAAGCAAGATACTTCCGAAAAGAAAGCTGAATATGTCTACAGTAAATCCACCTGCTAGACTGATAAGAACAACTCCCATAGCAAGACCTGACGANNCAGCTATTCCACCAAAGGCTGCATGCGCAAGGGCGTCACCAAAAAGTGAATATCGTCTAAGAACTAGAAAGAGCCCGACAACAGAACACATTAGGGCAATAGCTATGCCTGAAATAAGTGCTCTTTGCATGAATCCATATGAGAGAATTTCAAATGTCATTCTAATCTTCGTGGTGGTGCATATGCATCTGCATTGATGATTCTGAATACATTTTTAGTAAATCTTCATTATGGAAAAACTCTTCTGGTATGCCGTGAAAGAATAGAGTTCGATTAAGACAAGCTACCTTCGATGCAAGTTTAGCAACAGCATCTAGATCATGTGAAGACCAAATTATTGTTATATTTTCTTTCTGATTTAGGTCGTGTAAAATTTGATAAAACAATTCTTTACTTTGTGAATCAATTCCAGTAACAGGTTCGTCGAGGATTAAGACTTGTGGTTCATTTACAAGTGCTTTTGCAATAAAGACTCGTTGTTGTTGTCCTCCAGATAGATCACCAATGCGTCTATGACTTAGTTCATGCAACCAAACTTTCTGTAAAACTTCATCGATCCTATCTTTTTTTGAATTTTTTGTCAAACCCATTCCTACAACCTCAGATATTGTGGCTGGAAAGTTCTTTTCAAATACAGGCTTTTGTGGCACATAACCTATTTGACCCAGGTATTTTTTGGATTTTTTTATGCTAGTTCCAAAAAATCTGATTTCACCTTTATAATTATCCAAAAGACCAAGCATGCAGCTGAAAAGTGTGGTTTTACCTGCACCGTTTGGACCTATTATTCCCAAAAAATCTTTAGACTCTACGGAAAAGTTTACCTTCTCCAGTGCTAAAATACCCTGATAATCAACTGTAAGATTTTCAATCTCTACCACGTTCATGAGCATAGTTCCTCTTTGAGATTTGACAGGTTTTGTTCCATTCTTTTTATATAATCAGAATTCTTCTCATAGATCTCAATAGGACTTAGAGTCAATACTTTAGCTCCTATCTCATCAGCAATGACTTCAGAAACTCTTGGGTTTACAGCTTCTTCAGTAAAAATAACATGTAAGTCAAGATCTTGTGCCTTTTGAATAATTTGTTGTAGTGTTACTGCTGTTGGTTCTTCACTTGGATTAACTCCAATTATTGTATTTTGATTAAGATCATATTCGTTTGCAAAATAAGAAAATGCATCATGAAATGCAAGAAAGTCTTTTTTTACACAAATAGAAAGTTCATTTCTTATTTTGTTATCTAGTAAAATCAATTTAGTATTGTATGCGTTAGCATTTTCTTGATAATAATCAGCGTTTTGAGGGTCAATCCTGATCAAATCATCTACTATATTTTGTATTTGTTTTTTAGCTAAAACTGGGTCAAGCCAAATGTGCGGATCATTTTGAATTTTGTTATTAAACACATGGTTATTTTTTTCTAGTAATGATATTCCAGCACTTGTATCGACAATCAAAATATCAGGATTAACTGAAACTAGTTTTGTAATCCATGGTTCAAGGCCAGCACCATTTATCACTATCATATCTGCATTTTTAATTTTTTGGAGATCTTGAATTGTTGGTTCCCAGTCGTGTGGTTCTATCCCTGAAGGAATAATTACAGACACATCAATTCTTTCACCACCGATTATTTTTGTAAATTCGTAAAGTGGGTAAAATGATGCAAGGACTTTTAGCTGATGTTTTTCTGTAAAACCAGTTACATTGTTATTTTCTGAAAACCAAAGTACGAGCACAGAAAGTGGAATTACTATTGATATAGCTAGTATTGCTGCTCGTATATCATTATTCATACAGGTTGTTGTTTGATGTTATTAATAAATCTAAGAAACATTAATAATAATTACTGCTAAACTTATAAAATACTTAATAATATTCTAGGTATGCCAATAGTTTCAATATCATTAAACGCCGAAATTCTTTCTGAGATTAACAAGCTACAAAAATCTATGGGGTTTTCAGGGAGATCTGAAATAATACGAGCAGGGATTAGAAACTTGATTGCAGAAGAAAAACAACGAAGCAATCTTTCTGGTCTAATCCATGCCATACTAATGATTATTCATGATGAAGATTCAGAGCAAATAGTTACTGGAATAAAGCATAGTCATGAAGAATTAATCGGCACACATTTGCACAGTAAGATTGAAGGAAACAAATGTATGGAATTATTTTTGTTACATGGTGAAGCTGATAGGGTAGATGTGATGACAAAGGATTTCAAGACAAATAAAAAAATGGATCATGTTAAACTGGTCATAACCTAATTATCCATGTTAATAATATAGCAGAAACTTATATTCGGAACAAAATGAAAAATCTTGTTGAATTGTAAAATAGTTGCTGGTTTTTTTGTTTTATTAATTATTATGCCATCTATAGCTCAAGCATTTGGTCATGGTCTAAGTATCGATACTCCGCCACCCGTGAACTATCAGGGACGCGACATTACAATTACTGCAGAGATGCTCCCGCCCTTTTATGATGACGGAGGAATTGACAAACAGATTAAGGTACGTGCGTTTGATCCTAAAACAGGCGAAAATATAAAAAACGTAAATTTCTTGATAGGGCTAAATTATAAAGATGAAATGATTTTTAGAAATTTTTTCTTTGCTCCAAATGGAGATTTGGCAATAAAAGTATACCCTACTAGTGAAGGAGAAATTGAAATTTCTGGTGAAAAAGAACCTTTGCTTGGAGGCTGGATGACTACAGATGCAAAACCAATAGAATTGAGGGGGCCTGTCTTTATCTCTGGCGGTTTGTACCATTTAGAAATAGCAATACGCACTGTAGATAAACCAGATAACTTACTTGATGAACCAATAAAATATGATGCATACATCAGTATTGGTAATACTACTTATCATGATCAAAAAACTAAAGATGATCAGGATGTAGAATTTAGAGTAAGATCATATTATGATACAATAACAAACTTCGAATACGACTCCAATCAGAATACTATATCATTTGAAATGCCGTTTGATTGGAGTGAACAAAATATTAGCCAGATTCCATATGTACATGAAGAATTATTATTTCCGAAACATTTTGTCGAATTTCTAGCACCAAGTTACAAAGGACAGGTAAACGATATCGACTTGTTCAAATCATCAATTACTGTAGATGATTATTCTGTAGAGGATGGCAGGATAGTACATTTCCTACTAGCACAAGATCATCTAAAAGTTCTAAGGGATCAACAAAAAAAATCTGGCGATTTACCAAATTATATGAAGTTTAAACTAGTTGCAAGTGATGAAATTAAATTTCCACTTGTTGCTTTAACTGATAATCAACAATTTCAGGTGGATCTTTCATGGGATCCTCAAGTGATCCAGCCTGATCAGAAAACAAGGTTCATCTTTACAGTAAGAGATTCCACCACACTTGAAACGAAGCAACACTCAACATATGATTTTGTCATACTTAATAATGGGAAAGAAATTCACAGAGCTTCTGGAAATGCAGTAATAGGTGGAGGATTTGAAGATTTTACTTTTACAGAAGNNTTCAACACAATTTGCTCTAGTTGTAGTTCCTGAATTTGGATCACTTGTGATTTTAGCTCTTATACTTACAATGAGTTTCGCCATAATATTGAAAAGATATCCTAAAGTTCTCCTTAAGTAAATTATCAGAAGCCTTTCTCATTCAATATTAGAGCAAGAAGTGCTGCACGCGTATCCTTACCATATTCTGCTTGTTTGAAATATTTCGCATGATTTGTAGAATCCACCTCCGGTGAAATCTCATCAACACGTGGTAGTGGATGCATTATGATGGCATCTTCTTTCATTTTCTTTATTATTTCAGGACCAATTTTGTAACTGCCTTTTACTTTGTTATATTCTTCCACATCTGCAAATCTCTCTTTTTGTATTCTTGTTACATAAATGACATCAAACTCGTCTAGATTTTCTTCTAGATTAATTGATTCTGTGTACGATAGTCGTTTTTTGATTTCGTATGTAGAATCAGTCCTAATCTTTAGTGCTTGTGGAGAAATAAGATGGACGTCTACTTTGTAGTTGCCAAGGGCATATAACAGAGAATAAACTGTTCTGCCGTATTTTAGATCGCCAACTATTGCTATTTTCAAGCCATCAATTTTCTTTTTTTCTTTTCTCATTGTATAAAGATCTAGAATTGCTTGGGTCGGATGCTCTTCTGTTCCACTGCCTGCGTTTATCATTGGTTTTGTAGAGACCTCCGCTGCAAATCTACTAGAGCCATCAAGCGGGTGTCTTAATACAAGGATATCAGAATAGAGCGACATTATTTTTACAGTATCAGCAAGACTCTCACCCTTTTTTGCAGAAGATGAAGAGGCGTCTGCTATTCCTATAGATGTACCACCTAATGATGCCATGGCAGCTTCAAAGCTAAGTCTTGTTCTAGTACTTGGTTCAAAGAAAAGATATCCCAATGTTTTCCCACGTCCAATCTCACGTCTCTCGTTTGGATTCATGTTAATTATTTTATCAGTAGCATCAAAAATGGTGTCAAACTTTTGCTTGTCAAAATCACGTATTGAGACAATGTCTTTTTGAAAAAAAGAATTGCTCATTCCAATTCAATAATATATATGAGTACTATACAAAGTATTCCAATGTCAGAGTCTGATCTTATTGTTAGNNATAGCACTAAATGTTCCAAGTGCAAAAGTTTCAAAAAAAGATATCATAAAGGTAGAAAACAGATTTCTAAAAGATGATGACACAAATAAACTGGCGCTGATTGCTCCAAAAGCTACTGTTAACATAATCAAGGACTACAAATTAGTAGAAAAAAGACGTGTTACCTTACCAAATGAGATTGAGAGAATTTTTCGGTGTTCAAATCCTGAGTGTATAACAAATAGTGGTGAAGACATTGAATCAATAATGGATGTTGTGGACAAAACAGGACTTGTGCTTCGATGTAGATATTGTACAAGAATTTTAGATGTTAATGAGTTAAAGTATTACTAGCTTATTGTCCAAGTATGATGAACATCATGACTATACCGTAAATTGCGATTGATTCAACCATACCTACAAAAATGAATACTTTGGATTGTAGAGCGGGGTTTTCGCTTATTACTGCAAGACCTGCAGAACCTACATATCCTAGACCTACACCTGCGCCAAGTGCGGCAAGCCCAAATGCAAGACCTGCCCCTATTAATTTAGCAGAACTATCTCCTGTAGAACTGACTGCTGGTTCCTGAGC
The DNA here is from genome assembly GCA_013330055.1 of Nitrosopumilaceae archaeon. GTDB lineage: Archaea > Thermoproteota > Nitrososphaeria > Nitrososphaerales > Nitrosopumilaceae > UBA8516 > UBA8516 sp8516u. Next base: position 63,298 of record DUJB01000064.1, on the reverse strand, counting down.
AAATGCAAGTCCAGTCAATCCAGAAATAGAAATTGCCAATGCAACAATTAGTGCATAGACTACAGATTTCATTCTCAAAATACGCTCCTTCTCATGCCATATTTAAATCATGATATAATATTAGTTCAGATTTTATCAAGAGTTTTCTTTTTGAAAGTTTTCAGATCATTTTTTATGGTTTCACAAAATGATTCGTTATTCTGATCCAATCTTTGTTTTGCATCTTCTATTAATTTTTTGATATCTTCTTTTGCCATTATGACTTCCTCTTCTCTATGACAGCCTTTACTTTTTTTAACCTTGCGAATTCTTCTCGTTCTCTTTCTTCAAGTGTAGAAAGTATGAATTTTACTCGTAGTTGATATTGTGGAATGATGACATTCTCAAGTGCGTTAAGAAGTTTCTGAGTTTTTTCTAATGCCTTTGCAAGACTAAAGATAGAGTTTTCATATTCGGCAGCTTTGCATATTTGTGAGAGCATTGTCTTGATTTGTTTTGCTGCTCTATCAATTGATGCGTTTGTATCAGCAAATCCATACGGCATGGACTTATTGTCAGTTTCTTTTACTGTAAGAGCAGGGATTGATACATCTACTACACGTTTGACTGTTACATCTACTTGCATTACAGCAGGTGTAGATTGTGCAACCGAGTCTACAGTGTTTGTACCTAATGAAAGATATGCATCGTTAACTGATCTGTAAATGTCTTGAAGTGGATTCCAGATGTCTCCTCTAGCTTTTGTTGCTTCATTAATCATCTCATCTATTCTTTTTAGTAGAACCTCACGCTTGTCATCAAGAATTTTTTGTACCATCTTTGCTACTTGACTTGATCGTTTGTACTTCAGAAGCTCTATTTTTGTTGCAGTGACATTTTGTCCAAAGGACATTTAGCTCGCCTTGTAATATTGATCAATAAACTTGTCTTTGACTTTGTTAAGCTCGCCTTTTGGTAGGATAGAGGCTGTTTTCCATTCTAATCCAAGCGTTTCTTCAAGAACTCTGTTTTCGTCTACGCCTTGTGACAAAACATTTTGTTCAAAGGCATCTCCGACATCCATGTATTTTATATCAACACCAGTAAGTCCTGCTTTTCCTACGATTTCAGAAAGCGCTCTTACCTCTTGGGCTCTTGAATAAGCATCATACATTTGATTAGCAATCTCCATGTGATCTGCACGTGTTTTTCCTTCACCGACACCATCTTTCATGATTCTACTAAGACTCATCAAAACATTAACTGGTGGATAGATTCCTTTTCTAAACAAATCTCTACCTAACACAATCTGTCCTTCTGTGATGTATCCAGTCAGATCAGGAATTGGATGTGTAATATCATCAGCTGGCATACTAAGTATTGGCATCTGTGTCACGCTTCCCTTTCTATCACGCAGTCTCCCTGCTCTTTCGTAAATTGTTGAAAGGTCTGTATAGAGATATCCAGGATATCCTTTTCTTCCAGGTACTTCTTCTCTTGCTGCACTAATTTCACGTAGAGCTTCTGCATAATTTGTCATGTCCGTAAGTATAACAAGAACATGCATGCCAAGGTCATATGCAAGATATTCAGCTACGGTAAGTGCCACACGAGGAGTAATGATTCTTTCAATTGCAGGGTCATCAGCTAGATTAAGAAAAAGTACGCTTCTTTTCAGAGCACCAGATTCTTCCAGACTTCGTTTAAAGTACTGTGCCTCGCTGTATTGTACTCCAATTGCAGCAAAGACCACGGCAAATTCTTCACCACTTCCAATTACTGTGGCTTGTCTTGCAATTTGAGCAGCTAAGATGTTATGTGACATTCCAGAGCCAGAAAATATTGGAAGCTTCTGACCTCTTACTAGTGTCAACATTCCATCTATGACTGAAACCCCAGTTTGGATAAAGTCTTTTGGATAATCTCTTTGTTCTGGATTCATTGGTTCACCGTTGATATCTAAAAATTTAGAAGCTATTGGATCAGGCAGTCCATCATTTGGTCTACCAAGTCCATCAAATACTCTACCAAGAACTTCGGCAGAAACTGGCATTGTCATTGTTTTTCCAATGAATTTTGCTCTTGTTCCGGAAATTGAAAGGCCTGTTGTTCCCTCAAAAACCTGAACTACAGCTTTTCCAAATCCAACTTCCATAACTTTTCCTAATCTTTTTTCTCCACTTGTTGTCTGAATTTCTACAAGTTCGTCGAACGAAGCCTTGTCTACTCCATCAACTATAACAAGTGGTCCTTTAATTTCTGCAATCTTGCTGTATTCTATTCCGCCTTCCAATGTCAAGTTGTGACTTTCACTCCCATGATATTTTTGAATTGTTCATCCATCAATGAATCAATTTGATCAAGCTTTGCAATTTGATCGTCGGGAACTTCCATTCTTGCTTTCAACATATTACCGATTACAGACATTGCACGAATGTCTGGAAGAGTTGCCCCTTCTTTTAGTGCACGTTGACCTCCTTTGTAGAAATTAACCATGAGTTTTAGAAGTTTGAGTTGTTTTTTAGGACTGCAATAGGTATCTACATTATCAAATGAGTTTTGTTGTAAGATTCCTATCTTAATCATTCTCGCTACTTCTAAGATGAGTTTTTCCTCATCTGGTAATGCTTCAGGTCCAAGCAATCTTACAATTTCTTTGAGAGTATCTTCTCTTTGTAGGATCGAATATGCTTCATTTCTGAGATGTAACCATTCATCACTAACATTTGCACTCCACCACTTTGCAATATCAGAGAGATATCCAGAATAGCTATTCATCCAGTTGATTGATGGATAGTGTCTAGAATATGCAAGTCTTGCATCTAGGGCCCAGAAAGTCTTGATGAATCTAATTGTATGAGTTGTTACAGGTTCTGTAAAGTCACCACCAGATGGTGATACAGCGCCAACAAGAGTCACAGATCCTTCTCTTTCTGGACTACCAAGAGCACTTACACGGCCCGCTCTTTCATAAAATTCTGCCAATCTTGATGCAAGGTATGATGGATAGCCTTCTTCTGCTGGCATTTCTTCTAGTCTTCCGCTCATTTCTCGCAAAGCTTCTGCCCATCTACTTGTAGAATCTGCAACAAGTACGACATGTTTTCCCATGTCTCTGTAATATTCAGCAATTGTAACTCCGGTGTAGATACTTGCTTCTCTTGCAGCTACTGGCATGTTACTTGTATTTGCAACAAGAACAGTTCTTTCCATCAAAGGTCTTCCTGTGTTTGGATCTTTTAGATGTGGAAATTCTACAAGGACTTCGGTCATTTCATTTCCTCTTTCACCACATCCAATGTAAACTACTACCTGAGAATCTGCCCATTTTGCAATTTGGTGTAATGTTACAGTTTTTCCAGTACCAAATGCACCAGGAATAGAACCTGTTCCTCCCTTTGCTATTGGAAAGAATGTATCAATAACACGTTGTCCTGTAATTAGTGGAACTGTAGGATCGAATCTCTGCTTGTATGGTCGTGATTTTCTTACTGGCCATCTATGATACATCTTGAGTGGTATTTTCTTTCCATCGCTTTCTGTAACAGCTATCTCTGTCTCAAGGTCGTATTCACCCTCATTAACAATGCTGATAAGTTTGCTATCAGGATGATCAGGTGGAACGAGAATACTGTGTTTGATTAATTGAGTTTCGTCAACTGTACCAAGGACATCTCCTCCTTGTATTTTATCACCTACTTTGACAGTTGGTGTAAACTTGTATTTTTTTGTCATGTCTACAGGAGTTGTTATGACACCTCTACCGATGAAAGCCCCAGATTTTTTGGAAAGTTCGTTTAGTGGTCGTTGTATGCCATCATAAATTTGTCCAATGATTCCAGGACCAAGTAGAACACTTAGTGGATTACCTGTACCAACAACTGGTTCACCTGGTTTCAATCCACTTGTTGATTCATAAACTTGGATAAACGCAACATCACCTGTTAGACGAATTACTTCACCAATAAGATTCAGGTTTCCTACTGAAACCGTTTCATACATTTTTGCATCAGACATTCCATCTGCTTTAACTGCAGGACCGCTAACCCAAACTATTTTTCCTTTTGCGACCATAACTATCTGCCGAATCTGATTGCAATGTCCTTCCTTATTAAAGGCTTTAGACGTTCGATTCTAGCATCAATTGTATTATCCAAGGTCATCGATCCATCTTTTGATTTTACTATTATACCACCAAGACAATCAACTGTGTTAGGAGATAATGTCGCACCAGAAAACTTAGACAGAATTGATTGGACGACTGATTTATCTTTTGAATTGCATTCTATATTAACATCAGAAGTACCAAGTCCTTTTACTGATTCATCGAGTAATTGAGTCACAAGTTTTGTATAATCTTCATTTCGTACCAAGTCATTCAGTTGTTCTATAGCTTTAGCAAAGACTTTCTCGACAGAGTCTTCAACAAGCAATAGTTGTTTGTTTCTGGCCTCTAGAGTGGCACTACCTGTTATCTGTTTTTGAAGTTTGTCTGCCTCCTTTTTACCGTCTACAAGTATTCTATCATATTCTTGCTCTAGTAAAGATAGAGAATTAGAAAGGGTATTTTTTGAGTCATCAAGAGACTGATTTAAGCTTAAAAGTAATTCATTTTCAGATTGATTCAAAATCTTATCAACAGTTTTCTCTAATGCGGGGCTAGATGTCAACGATCAGGCGTTTAATATTAACAGATTTTAATGTTTTGACTAGAAAAAAAATTCTTAGAAACGTTTTAAAAACGTGAAACCACCCGAGAATCTGTCTTGGTTGTAGCAGAACTAATGTTGGGAACGATTATTGTACCAAGAACAGAGTCTCCAGAAGCGATATCAAGACTAACTGAATTTGAGTGGTTTCATAAAATAGAAACACAAAATGATACAATTACTCCTGAAATTGACGATCTTCTATTAAAAGTTCAAAAACTCTACCAAACAGTTGATGAAGTTGTAAAAGGTCTTCAAATTCCAAGTAGAGTTGGAATAATGGAAATTTTGTTCAAAGGTTTGGTAATAAAAANNGTAATAGATGGACCGGCAAAAATTCTTGAAGACCATGACAATACAAAACGTTCGCTTGAAGAATATACGAGTCTCAAAGAAACTCTTGAGGTGGTAAAAAAACTGAATGTCAATCTAAATAATCTTGGACAAATGCGATATTTTTACACAAATCTATTTGTAATAAATTCTTCAGATTTTGCTGAGATTAGTCGTACTCTTGAAGGGGTTACAATTTTCAAGTATGAGTTAGACAGCAAATTAAAAACAGCAATCATAGTTTTTACTGATACGCCGGACTCTGAGAGAGTTCTAAAGGTTCTTCGAAGTTTCAATGCAAATCCGTTTATTATACCACAAGGAATACCACAAAATCCGAGTCAAGCATATAGCTTGGTTGTTTCAAAAATTACTGAACTTACTGTAAAAGAAAAAAAGCTTTCAAAAGAGATTTTAGAAACAAAAAAGAAAATTCGCGGTCCAATATTATCATTGCATGAAGCTTCTGGCATTGCAAAAGATGTACTTGAAAAAATGCGCAAACCAGGTGGAACAAAACGATTTGCAGTAATACAAGGATACATTCCACGTACAATGGAAAAAAAATTCATAGATATAACAAAAAGATGGATGTCAATAACTGAAGAGATTACAGACCCTAAAATACTCAAGGATACTCCAATCCTTTTTGCTAACAAGGCATGGACAAGAACTTTTGAAGTAATTACAGAGAGTCAAGGTATACCAAAGCATGGAGAAGCAGATCCAACACCAATGATTGCCATCATGTGGCCTATATTCTACGGAATTATGTTTGCCGATTTCGGTCACGGAATATTGCTTATGCTTCTAGGATTATTGTTCAAATTCAAAGGTCAGGGAACACTTGCAAAATGGGGTATGTTGATTGCCATATCAGGGGGTTCAGCTGCTTTTGCTGGAATATTAACTGGGGAGGCATTTGGTTTCCATTTAGAAACATTTACCCCAGTACATGCACTTTTAGAAGAGGGTGGACCTTTACATTCGATAGAATGGTTGGTAGGAATCATCAGTGTATCTGAATTAAACTTTGATCAAGTAATTAGAATTCTAAAAGTTTCGATATTTCTTGGGATAGTACACCTAGTATGGGCATTTATCTTACACATTAGANNGGTTATGATATAATGAACATGTATTCACGCGTACACGATGAACCTGTTCCATGGGTTACCATACTTGTCGGAGACTGGGCACGTGTTTGGATTGTTGCTAGAATTGCAATACCTGTAACCATTGGTTGCATGGCAATGATAATGGTTGGTGGAATACTTCATAATAAAAGACATCCGGGAGAAGGAGGCAGCATTATGAATGTTGTAATTGAGGTACTCTTGGTAAAAACAGTAGAGCTTTTGTCACACACAATAAGCTATGCAAGAATTGGTATTATGCTTCTTGTTCATGCTGCGCTTTTGCTTACTGTAAATAATTCATATCATTCAATGGGAGGAGCAGAATCAGTTGGTGGATTAGCATTGATAATTGGTGGAAACCTTGGAATAATGATGATTGAAGGTTTGATCGTATACATCCAGTCTTTGAGGCTTCATCTTTACGAATTTTTTACAAAGTGGTATGATGGTGGTGGAAAACCGTTCAAAAAGATTGCACCAGAAATGCTGTATAATCAGCTTTTATGGAAGAAAAGAGACTAGGCTACAGGTAGATCCAATCTATTTCCCCATTCCCCCCAAGAACCTAAATAGACTTTAATATTTTTAAATCCAAGTTTTTTCAGAGCTAGGAATGAATTAGCAGCTCGATATCCTCCTTGACAATAAGTCACAATCTCATTGTCTTGCGATATTTGTTGATAAAGCTCAGAAAGAGATTGGTTGTCTTTCATTGTTCCATCTTCTCTTATGTTATTGTTCCAATCAATGTTTATTGCATTTGGAATATGACCACTTCTTGCGGCTCGTATTATTGTACCATCAAATTCTTCTTTTGATCTAGTATCAACAAGTTTTATTTTATCTAAATTTTTTTTGATGTACTCATATCCTACAATGATATCATTGTTTATTTTCCCAGCAAACTTTGAAGGTTTGAAACCGTTTGTTTTTGTTTCTGAGGGAAACACTTCACTTTCCCATTTTTTCATTCCACCATCAAGCATGTAAACTTGAGAATGTGAAAAATATAACAAAAGCCAAACGCCACGAGCTGCGCTCATTCCAGAAACTTCATCATAAAATACAACTTTCTTTTCGGTTGTTATTCCCACATATGAAAGAAGTTTTTGCATTTCCATATCAAATGCTTTCATTCCTTCTTTTGATGTATCAAACCAATGATAGGAAAATAAATCTAGATTTACAGCACCTGGAATATGTTTAATGGAATAATCTTTGTATGATCTTGTATCAACTAAGATCAAATTTGGATCTTCAAGAGTTTTTGCCAAGTCATTAGTAGTGATAAACATAAAATTGAGTTAGTTGATGATATCTAAATTCATTTCACA
>DUJB01000064.1:23591-55687 GCA_013330055.1 Nitrosopumilaceae archaeon | reverse complement strand
CGTCTGTTCTTAAACAATACTGCACCATAACATACGCATGAAGCAGCTATGCCGATAATAATTGCAGACATAGGAGAGACAAAACCTGATGCTGGTGTGATGGCTACCAAGCCGGCCACAGCTCCAGTAGCTGCTCCTATAGTAGATGGCTTTCCAGTATGGGCCCATGATACTAACATCCATGTAACAGCTGCCATTCCAGTAGCAATTTGAGTTGCTACAAATGCACTAACTGCGTTTGTCGCTGCGGCTAAAGCTGATCCAGCATTAAATCCGAACCAACCGAACCAGAGGAGTGCTGCACCAAGAACTATCAGTGGTATGTTGTGAGGCTCCATTGGAACCTTTCCATATCCTAATCTTCTGCCTAACATCAGAGCTATAACTAGTCCTGAGAAGCCAGATGTGATGTGGATTACAGTTCCTCCAGCAAAGTCAAGTGACGGAAGTGCTCCTGTCCAGCCTACTGCTGTACCACCTGTTCCTAATGACCATGTCCAGTGAGCGGCAAAGTCATACACGAATGTTGCCCATAGAAGTACGAAGACGCAGAATGCACTAAACTTCATTCTTTCAGCTAGTGAAGCTACAATTAGCGCAGGAGTGATAATAGCGAACATCATCTGGAATACCATGACAGTCTGATTACTGATAGTGACTCCCGTAAGTCCACCATAAACGTCTGAGGGAACGTCATGTAAGACATTGTTAAGGCCTACCCAATCTAAGGTTCCTATGAATCCATTTCCTGCATCAGGACCAAAGGCAAGACTGTATCCCCAAAGAGTCCACTGTACTGCAACTATTCCAGTTGTGATGAATACCATCATCAGTGAATTTACTGCATTCTTTGATCTTGAAAGTCCAGCATAGAAAATTGCGAGTCCAGCAGGTGTCATTACCAGGACTAGTGCTGAAGCTGTTAGCATCCAAGCGGTGTCACCAGTATCTAACGGACATGGAACTAAATTTCCATCTTCGTCTAATACAAGATTTTCTGCTTCATCTACTTCAAAGCAATGATATTTTACTGCAGGATCGTCTGCCGTATATGCAAGGGCGTTTCCTGAGAAATTTATTGCTAGTAGCGCAGATGCTACTATAACAGCACTTATGGTAAATACCTCGGACCTTCGTGCTCTCTTCCAAAACATTGGATCTTGTCTTTATCAAAAGTATAAAAGACATTGTATCATATTATATGATTTTTATGATATAGTACGAGACGATAAAATATTATATTGTATCATATTATATGATAATAACGTAAAATGAATATTTTATATCATAATTGCCAAATTTATGGGCTTGTTTACATTCAATCTAAGGACAACGATCTGATAAGACGTGGTTGATGGTTTGAAGAGTCTGGAGACATCAATAAAAATAGAAAACAAACCGAAGTTATCTATTTTTAAGACATTCAAAACAAAGAGGGAAGAGCTTACAGGTGAAGCAATACGTCAAAGATCGATTATCGCAAATCTTGCAACTGAAACAAGACATATGATGAATACAAGAACATCTTTAGCTCACAAAGTTGCAGAAAAGAGTAATACAGTGTGGCAAAATGTTTATTCTGGAATTTTTAGAGATCTTGATGAAATCTTGCTTCCATTGGGAATTGTGGAGGAGGCAGGAAGATTGCCCTTAAAGCGAGGACCAAAGGCTCTGCAAGAACACGGTGTACCATATTACAAACTCACAGAAACTGGCATGTTAGTAGCTGCATCTCTTGATGAATTAAAAGATGAAAGAATCAAGATTCTTAAGAAATTCTTTGAAAATCATGAGATAGAAGATGAAGAATTCAAAAAAGTCATTCTTACACTCTTAAGTGTAGCACCAAATTTTATTTTTGTATTACTCAAAAAATACACTGAAGCATATGTTGATAAAAAGATAGACAGACTTGTTCCGTTTAATTCAGACCGTTTAAGGTATGCTCTTGATGAATCAATGTCAACCTATGCCGAGCTTTTAGAGGGTTTTTCTGCCTTGACAAGTTCTGATCGTGAATCTGTTATCAGTTTTTTCCAGTCAAATCTTATCTCCAAACATTAAAATCCTTACTCAAAAGAAGTTATATGAATGGGCATAGGCGCTCCTCAGAAAATATTTGGTTCTGTAAAATCTTTTAGCGCCCGTGGTAGGCTTCTTTCAAAGGGAGAACTGCAAACATTAGCTGAATCACGAAATTTGGACGAACTTGTAACAAGAATAAAGAGTACTGTATACATCAATGCTGTCTCAAAGCTTACAAAACCAATTACTGCTGAGAAAATTGAATCCGCTCTTAGGGGTCATCTTGCAGATATCCATTTTTCTCTTGCAAAATCGGTAGGTGGGGGTTCAGGAATCCTAAATGTTTACTATCTAAAATTTTTGATCTGGAATTTGAAACTAATTTTCAAAGGAAAAGTCTTGGGAAGATCGTATGAGGAAATAGAACCTTATGTAAACCTGCATGCAGAAGAATTGATAGGACGACGCGATATCGTAGTAAAAGCACTTGTAGCAAAGGACATGGAAGAAGCCGTGTCAAGTCTTGCAACAAGTGAGTTTGGTGAAGAAATTTCAAAAGCCGTTACATTGTATAATGAAAAGAAGAATCTTCAGGTATTTGATACATATTTAGACAAAGTTTTTTACAAACAACTAGACAGCGCGGTAAAAGCTTCTGGAGAACACGATCTTGTGCACCTGATAGGAATGGATATTGATTTTTACAATTTGCTTAGTATTTTACGTGGAAAGTTCTGGGGGCTTGATGAACAACACATACAAGATCTTATAGTAACCCATACAGCATCAGCGCCTAAAGATTTGCTTGGTAGAATGATAAGTGCAGAATCGGTAAAAGATGCAATGTCAGAACTTTCAGGCACTGTTTACAAAGATTTGGTTCCACAAACAGATAACGCGATTGATGCATTATCAGAATTTGAAAAATCTTTTGAGCTTGCAATTTACAAAGCAATCAATCGAACTTTTACTAGGATGTTCAGCTTTGCAACAGTGATTGGAATTTTGAAACTAACAACATTTGAAATAAGAAATCTATCAGCAATTGCATTTGCCGTAGAGCAACAGATACCTGTACAAACAGTAATGTCAAAACTTGTCATCTCAGAATAACAGTTTTTTAATAATTGGTAAATTCCAATAAAAAATTCGTGATTTTTATTATTTCGTTGATTTAGTACGAAAAAAATTCGTTTATTTGACACTTAACGATGAATCTGCTTGTGTAATTTATCATTCATTATTAGATTTTCCCAAAAAATTACAATGTTTTGTGCTATAGACAAGAGATTATACCTGTATAAAAAATGTAAAAAAAATATTATACTACGTAAATTTATAATCTATTTTTGTAATTATTAGATGAAATAGAGTTGTCTAATCAAAAAAATTCAGTTTCAAATAGTCAGACGTTGCCTAGACTCTACCCTAGTAAAATGTTTAGAAAAAAACAAGAATTGACTGTTGATATATTAGTTAACACCGTATAAGTAAGTACATTTTTTGCTCTAATGCTAACAGTTCCTTCCATTGTCATATTCATGGAGATCTACTTTGCTACAGGAAACCTTCTGTTAGGCGTTGTNNTGATGGGAGATAGAAATTACAGGAAAATTATTACAGATGTTATAGAACGAATTAGTCATGATACAAAACCAGAAACTGAGAAGGACAACAAAATAATACACTTTTCTGAAGTCACAAGATGTTTACGTCGCTCATATTTTGATCGAGTAGACCCACTAGAACAAAAAGGATTAAGATTTTCCGATCTTATTAGAGAGTTGATAAGAAAAATGCCATATGGCTCAGTCCAAGGGGAATTCTCCTTAGATAGCATTAAGCTAAAGATTTTTGCTGATATGGTAATTGATGATGTTGTCATAATCTTTCGTCCAGTACCTAAACCACCAGAAAGACTGATTCCTAGTGACGCNNAATAAGATGTTTGAAGAATCTATACGTAGAGTAAAAATTTTGAATAGCCTGCTTGAAGAGAAAAAAATTCCAGTGATAGAACCATCGTCAGAGTGCAATACTTGCCAATATTATGAAAAATGTTATGTTAAGGAAAAGAAAGCAGTGAGTTTTTCAATAGAATCTCTTCTTGGATCTAAGGAACAAGAGGACTAAAAAAGTTCGAAGGGGATTCGTTCCCTATTCTGGGCCAGCAGCTAAAGCTGTATGACCTTTACCGCGTAGTGCAAATAACAATACACCAAAGGCAATGAAAACACCTGTAGTCATTGTATATGCTATCATTAAGTCTGCCATGTTAAGGAATCTCCTTCCTAGAATCTTATATCATTTATCTAAATAAGTTTTATTTTATACAAATAATCTAAATTTTAGGATTTTATGATATAAGGAATCGCTTTCTATTTTGTAAAATCAAAAACTACAGAATCTGCCAATCCACTAAATGCAGATGTAGTACTATAGAATGCCTCACCTTTGATCCTCCATTCTGGAGTACCTTGTTGTAATGTTAACCAAAATTCTGGATTATTTCCAGTATTTTTTATTGTTACTTTGTCATGTACCATAAGTGAGGAATCAGATAAAACTGTGTAGTAATTTGAACTAGTATACTGCCCAGAAAGTCGTTCTCCAATTTCCCCGTATCCTACTTTAATATCGTTTTCAAAAATATTAAAACTGATCATTTCTAGTAAGATTGGTTTATTATTTGGATTCGAAACGTCAAATTCAAATTCTAATGTAGTTTCTTTTTCAGAGACAGATAAAACAGAAATGTCACTTAGTTGAATACCTAATGGTTTAATTTCTGAAGAGATGGTACTTAGACTTCCGGGAAGTTCAACATCTTTTGGTACTATGTTCTTTAAAAAATCGGAACCTGGTAGTATTGAAACAACTAGAATGATTACAGCAAAAATCCCCACTACTACTCCAACTAGAGGTTTTCTGTTCAATGGTCTAAGGAAGTTTGTTCTTCTCTTAAAGGTTGAGTTGAAAAGGCTTAAGTTAAAACTTTAGAAAATAATTTTATGCAATATCACCAAGCAGTTAGAATAGGACAAGAAAGAGCGAGAAAATCTCAAATGAATCTTTTTAATCATGCAGGATTTGCTATGCTAACACTTACTGTAAAAAAATCAGAAGGAAAATTTGTTCCAGTTGGAGAACAAGAATTTGTTGCAGTTGTTAACAAACATGAAGGGTGGGTTACGGTTATAGTTGATGAAGAAGGATATGCAAAAGCACAGTCTAAGGTTTTAGAAGAAAACGACGCGCGTGAGATTTTGAAAAAAGCTGTTGTTGCAGGGATTCCTGAATATACCGGAAAAGTCAGACTAGTATAATTTCAGTTCCTTCTGGAGAACCTTTTATTGCCTTTTCTAAGGTTTTGATATCTGCTTTTATTATTCGCGTTTTAATTTTTGATCTTTCAATCACTTTTAATGCTACTATATCCATCAAGTCATAACTCCCTGCGAGTGATTCTTGATGTACAAGCATCTTACGAAGCTTTGTAAGCTCAATACGTTTGAATTTTTTTGCATTCTTGTTTTTGTTAGGATCTGAATCATAGATTGCATCTACGTCTGTTGCATTCAAAAAAATTGAAGCGCGAACTTTCTCTGCAATGAGTGCAGCGGTTGCATTTGTGCTCTGACCAGGGTGTAGACCACCTGTTATTACAATAAGACCACTATCAGCTGCATGTGTTACTTCCTTTAGATTAGTGGGAGGATGTGGGTATGCCTTGTCTTGTATTGCATAAATCAAGAGTTTTGCATTTAATCTTGATACTTCGATTCCTAATTCGTCTAACGTTGATTCATCAGCACCGGATGATCTAGCATGTGAGATGTAATGCCTCGCAATTTTGCCTCCCCCTGCCACTATAATTGGTTGACAAAATTTACTTATTCTTACAAAAAATGCTGCATAATCCTTTAAGATTTTAGAGTCATCAAATCCAAATAACTTTCCAGATAATTTTATAACTATTCTTTTTTTCATGATTTGTTTTCACCAAGGATGATCTGTGCTGCAATTTCAACCTTTTTTCTATTTTTTTCTCCAGTATAAACTCGTAACATGTTCATAAAACCTGAGATTGCAGACACTAATGGAATCTCAGAAATTGGTAGCTCATAACCTTCCTTTTGCATAGAGCCTTTTTTTGATGTCAATATTATTGATTGAGATTCTTTTTTAGATGGTGTGAGTGGGATAGTTGGCGTTGTTGATATATCTATGAAAATCTCGGATTCATCTACTTTGGATTTTTTAGAAATTTCTTTTTTTATTTCAGATGATTTTGCGCCCAATCTTTCTTTACGTGTGAGAATTTTTTCAAATACACATTTGAGTAATCGACGATGCTGGTAGTCTTTTGCAAGTTTACTTGCTCTTTTTAGATCTGATGATTTTTGTGGCAGTGATATTAGTTTTGATATAACAAATTCGTCTGTCAGCTGAATGTATTTATCAAGATCATATGAAGTAAATTCAAGTTCGTTATCTGCTAAACTCATTGATTCAAGTAACATCACTTCGGCTGATCGTACAGTTTTATGGAAGTAAACAGCTTTGAACATTTGATATCGTGAAATCATCATAGATTCAAATGAATAAAGAGATGATCTGTCAAGAGAAAGTTTCTTTTCGTAAACTCCAAGAGACTGAACTATTCTTTTAAAATCAATTTTTGCATGTTCTGCTCCTGTAAAGTATCCATCTCTTGGAAGATAATCCATCATATCTGCGCTCAATCCACCCGATATGATCTCATTCATGAATTGATGTTTTGAATTACCAAATGCAAGTTGTGTTAAAAATTTCTTGTCAAAACCAGACTGTGAGAGAAAATCTCCGATTTCAGTCTGAAGTATGAGATTCTTACCAATTTCTTCGTGTGAGATTTTCTTTTTCTTTTGCAAGACTTCTTCAAAAAGATGAGAAAATGGACCGTGACCAACATCATGTAAAAGTCCACCGAGTCTGAGATTTGCAACATCATCTGAATTCAGAAATCCTTTATCTTTAAGCACCCCAGCTGCCTGACCAGCTATGTGCATCACACCTAGAGAATGTTCAAATCTTGAATGCTGAGCGCTTGGATAAACAAGATGTGCACCTGCTAGTTGTCTTATTCTACGTAGTCTTTGAAAGACAGCTGTATCAATTACGTTGATTTCAGGTTCATAAATTCTGATAAAGTCGTGAATCGGATCAACTATCTCAAGATATTTTTTTGTCATTTCTTCAATTGAGATATCTTAGAACAACTTCCATTACTTCTTTGTGAACTTGTGATTTAGCCTGAGATGCATTTACTATTTCCCAGCCAAGCTCTTTTGCGAGAGTTCTATAAGTGCGAATGATTTTTTGTGCAAACTCTTTATCCTTTTCAAATTTGTCACGCTGAATTTTTTTACGATCAAAAGATTCTTTTGGTTTCACGTCAAGGACTATTACTAGATTTTCTTTTGGGAGACCTGCATCAAGATTTGAAAGCCATTCTAATTCAAGCCCATTTGTTATACCATAAACTAGATTTGATTGATAGTATCTGTTCATTATTAGAATATAGTCTTTTGAAAGAGCGTCCTCTATCTCTTTTGATTTTTCCCATCGGTTTGCAGCAAGAAGACAGTGAATTACTTGTGGTGGAAATTTTCTCTTTCCACTTAGATAATATTTGATTTCTTTTCCTATAGGAGTAGAATAATCAGGAAAGCTAAAAATTTTACATTTTAGTTTTCTAGCCTTTAGGGTTTTGGCAAGAAGTTTTGATTGAGTTCCTTTTCCGGCTTGGTCAAATCCTTCTAGAACTATTATCATCAAATTGTAATTAATAGAGATCTAGATAAATTATGGATCTACAACGTTTATAACTAAAAAACACTTTATTANNTTACCAGGTTTCGATAAGAAAGATATCAAATTAAGAATTAATGGAAATATTCTTTCTATAAATGCAAAAAGAGAAACGAATCATGATGGAACTGTGATCTGGCATCAAAGACCACATGAAGTTGATAAAAAAATTAGACTTCCAATAGAGGTGAAAGAGGGTGAAGAAGCTGTTGGTTCAGCTAAATATCTCCATGGTGTTCTTACACTAAAGATTCCCATTAAGAGCGGGAAGGACATAACAATAGAATAGCTAACGTTTTCTGAGAAATACAGAGATTGCCATTATAATTATGGAACCTATCATACCAACCTGACCTGCAAACTCATTTGTTGTGTATAGTACTGCGGAGCCAACAAACACCGCGGAAGAAAGAATACTTCCCGAAAGTAAAACACTTGTAGAATATTTTGGCATCATGTTTTGAAAAGATCTATTTTCATCAAGATATCGTTTGAGTTCTGGTGCAATAGATATTGTAGCATCAATTGATTTTGCAAATCTGTTTATTGAATACTTTAGTTCTTCTACATATGCATCTTTGATAAGATGTTCTTCTTCCAAAATGTTTCGTAAAACATTGATGAATCTGAATTTTACTTTATGGGTAAGATAAATTCCTTCAAGAATTGACGCCATTCTCATATAAAGTGCCAAGTGTTTTGGAAGCTTGAATGGAAATTTGCTCATAGTTTTGTTTGCCAGCTCCATTAATGCTCGTACTTCCATTGTGTCGGGTTTTTTTCCATGCATAGCATGAATTGACATTTCTATTCCTTTTTCTATTACACCTGCGTTAAAGCCAGGAACAAGCATACCAAGCTCATTCATTGCGTTTACTGTTCTTGGAGGATCCTTTTCAACAAGTGAGAGATACAGTCGAATTAGCTTTAGTCGTGTCTCATTGTCAAGCCTCCCTACCATACCAAAGTCATAGAGAATCAATGAACCATCGTTTGTTACAGAAATGTTTCCTGGATGAGGATCTGCATGAAATATTTCGTGATGTAAAAGCATCGTGAAAAAGACTTTGTGAGCCTTGATTACAATCTGTTCCCTATCTATTCCGGCTTGATCTAAGGCTTGTACATTAGTTATTTTGATTCCTGGTATGTACTCCATTGTGAGCACATGCTCTGATGAATGATCATCTATAACAGAAGGAATTATTACTTTTGGATAATTACGCATGTTTCTTTTGATTGTTTTTAGATTTTGTGACTCAATTCTGTAATCCATTTCTTCATGTACTGTTTCAATAAATTGTGATAACATTGCTTCTGCAGAATAGCGCAAGTTTGGATCTACAAATTTCATTGCAATAGGAAGAAACTTTTTGAGAATTTTGATGTCTTCTTCGACAATTTTGTCAATGTTTGGCCTTTGTACCTTGATGATAACATCCTTTTCTTTTATTTTGGCAAGATACACTTGCCCAAGAGATGCTCCAGAAAGCACATTAGTATTGACAAAATCAAAGTTTTGTTCAATCGGTCCAAGATCTTTTTCTATAATTGGTTTGACTTGCTCAAAGGGTGCTGCTGGTACATCATCTTGTAATTTTGCAAGCTCTTCCATGTATGGTTGTGGTAAAATGTCTGCCCTTGAAGACAGCCATTGACCAAGTTTGATGTAAACCGGTCCAAGACTGACAAAAGTATTAAGAACTTTTTGTGCATTTTTTTGATATCTTTCTATCTTGACATTTTTTCCTTCTTTTTTGACCCAGTCTCTTCTATCTTTTCGAAGTGTTAGAATTAATGGTAAAAGTTTGAGAAAAACTTTGATGGTTCTTGTTTTTGAAAAGACTAATCTACTCCTAGGAATTTTTGATCTTTTTTGTTAGTGAATATCCAACGTAGCCAAGTGCTATAGATGCCAGAAATCCGGTGATTAGAGAAAGACTTTTTGACTTTGAATCTTTTTGAATTTTATAAATTTGTAATGCTATGTTTTTACCACCAATCGCTGCAGTTGCAAGACCAATCAAAACTTCAGGTGCATCAAATATCAGATGACCTAGAGGATCTTTCCTTGGATCTACCTTATCCATATGGATTAGATATTTATCGTCATACTCTCTGATGTGTAATTTACCATATCGATATTGTTTATTTGCACCGTTTTTTTGGCCTAGCTTTGTTTCTTCAGCCTGTTCAAGCATAAAAGGTCTGATTTCTTTTGGGACCTCTATTTCATCCCAAGTCATACACAAAAATCGCGTATACTAAATATAACTTTAGCTTGTTTGATTTACAGTTTTCTTATTTTTCTTTTTGATTCTAGTGTATACAAGTAGTCCGATTCCAGCTAACACACCTAAAATTATGAATGACATAAACTCTGGTAAGTTGCTTGTCTCCTCTTCTGACATATCTTTGTAGAGAATTGTTGTATCATATGAGATGGTATTTTCATTTCGTAAAGAGTCCTTATACCGTACTGTTATACGGACGTCATGTTCACCATCCCTTGGTTCACCATCAAATTCAATTGGGAAATTAAATGGTACAGGGGAATCTGGTTCTAGTTTATCAATATACTGAGTTGATTTCTTTATGTTAGAGTTACCAAGTGGTTCTAGTGTGACAAATGCAAACAAGCCATCAACATTACCTTCGTTAAGAACTTCACCAATCACAGTCTGTTTTTTGGATAAAGTGATGACCTCAACATTGTAGATTGAAGCGTCTATCAATCCGTTAACGTAAAAGTCGATGGTTCTCAGAACCGTTTTGGCTTCGCCATGGGCATTATGGTAAGTTATTTCCATAGGTGCATGAAGGGTTTCATCCTTTAGTTTCTCTGGAACATAGATATTAAATATAAATAATTTTGTAGATTTTGGTTCAATATTTCCAATGTTCCATTCATTTTGATCAAATACTGAATTTTCTAAATTTGTAACAGATTGTGCAGTTGCTGAAACACTTGTCTGTGTGTTTTGTAAAACGATATGGACGTTAGACAGTGGAGCTGTACCAGTATTTGAGACTTGAATTACTACTGGATTGTTCTTTATTGAAGTTAGAAAAGGATCGGCTGATTTAATATTTAGAATACTTTTCCCAGTAACTAGAAAATCAAAATTAAAGAAGGAGTCTCTGATTCCACTTTCTCGCAATCTTGAAAAATCTATCTTTACCATACCAGGATATTGTCCAATCTTGATATTCTTATCCAAATTAACATGATATGTTAACGAAAAGATTTCACCCGCTAATGCGACGCTACCAGTATCTGCCATTATTAGCCCATCTTTTGCATTTGATGAAGAAAATCCCATTGGTAGTGATAACCCGCTATGTATTCCAGTAATATCTTGAGTTCCTACGGCTGCAAATACAATTGTGAATGGTACATTCATGTCACCTGGCTCTACTTCCATCTTTTCTTTAAAATTACCAAAATAGGCATTAAGAATTTTTATCTCACCAGGTTGTCTGTTAAATGGTGAATTAGATGTTGATGTTTGTGCGTATGCAGCAACAAACAGTTGACTGATTAAAAATATTCCAAGTAATGCAACCAATTTTCTCATGATGCTGCTACCTCCATTCCCCTTTGTTCTTCTTCCTCAAAAGCACGGCCATCTTTTATGGTGATGACTCTATCCACATCCCCAAATTGGTGCTTGTCATGTGTAACGATAATGAATGTCTGTCCTAGTTTTTTTACAAGAGATTTCATGAGTTGCACAATTATTTCTGCAGTAACAGAATCCAAGTTACCTGTAGGTTCATCAGCTAAAACTATTGTGGGGTTATTAATGAGACCTCTAGCAATGGCTGCCCTTTGAGCTTGACCACCAGATATTTTGTTTGCACGATTGTTCATTTGTTTTTCAAGACCTACTGTTCTTAGTAATTTTTTTGCATCATCTACAGCATTTTCATCAGTTCTCTGGATCTTTCTTGGGAGAAGAATGTTCTCTAACACCGTTAAATCAGATAGCAGATTTGCAGATTGGAAAACAAATCCTAGCTTGGAATTTCTAAAAGATGATATTTCATTATCGTTAAGAGTAGTTGTTTCTATTCCATCAAGAAAGATTTTTCCACTGGTTGGACGATCCAGCAATCCAATCATATTCAATAATGTAGATTTGCCGGAACCAGAACTGCCTACAATAAGAAGCAACTCCCCCCTTTTGATAGAAAATGATACGTCTTTTAGGGCGTGAACCGCTGTTTCGCCCTCGCCATATGTTTTGTTCAAGTTTCTAACTTCTAAAACAACATTAGACAGTTCTCATCGCCTCTACTGGTAAGAGTCTGGTTGCTCTGTATGCAGGATATATTGAAGCTATTACTGCCAATCCGAAAGAGGTCAAAGCGGTTTGTCCTATCTTTTCCCAGTTGTAGGTAACTTCCAAGGCCAAACTTCCCTCAAATTGCATTTTTGTCTCTTTTGCATAGAAAGTATAAACCAAACCAAGACCTGTTCCTGCTGCTGCACCCATTGCTCCTATTATCATTCCCTGAAATAGAAAGAGAGTAAGAATATCCATTCTTTTTGCTCCTATTGCTCTCATGATCCCTATTTCTCTAGTTTTGCTTGACACTAGCATCATCTGAATTGTTACAATAGCAAATGCCGAAGACATCATTCCAAAGTATCCAATAAGATTTATCAAAGCAATACCTGATCTAAATCCACTCAGCTGTGTTTCGGCAGATTCTTCTATGGTTTCAGCTTTAAAATCATCGGAAGGAAATGATCTTAGAAAAAGATCCTTGATTTCTACTGCTTTGGTAGGATCATTTAGCTTTACTAGGATTGTTCCAGTTTCATCAGTTCTGTCAAGTATGCTACGTAATGTGTCAATATGAACAATGACACTACCATCTAGTCCTTGCCCACCTGCAGAAGAAGTTATCCCAGTTACAACAAAACGTTTGAGCTGATCCTCCCCATGTCTATCTACAAACTTTAGCCTTACATTATCACCAACTTCTACTCCACCAAGATCACGTGCAACCCTAGAACCCATCACTAAGGAATTTCTTGCAAATACAAACTGGCCATCACCCACGGTGTTGTGAATAGCAGATGCACGTGTATCTCTTAGTGGATCAACACCTAATACTGGGATTCTAAATTCTTCAGTTCTTTTCCCAAATTTTGTGGCATTTATTGAAGCGGATCCATCCAATCTGGATGTTGCTGCTTCAACATACGGATTTCTTTCAAACCAATTTATCAATGCGATGTCAGACTTGTCAATATAATCTTCATCATTACTTACTAGAATATCTCCAAACCTGTAATCTTTCAAATCACGTACAATTGCGTCATATAGCCCCTGAAAAATTACGAAATTTACGTGGATAACAAGTATACCAATAGATACTGCCAAGACAGCACCAATGAGACTGCCTTTCTTGTTGGTAAGCATTCTTTTCGCTAGATGAACTCTATAATCCATATTTTAATAAAAATAGTCTGATATATAATGTATATGAAGTATTAGAATGATATAGACGACATTTTTATTAATGAATAGTATTTTAATAATAACAAATGAGGTTACAAGATTAGAAATTGGACAAATTAGACATACAGATTCTTACACAACTTTTGAACAATTGTAGAACACCAGATAGAAAAATTGGTCAAGAAGTTGGGATTTCAGGGGGTGCTGTGAAATCAAGAATTTTAAAAATGCTTAATCAAAAAGTCATAGAGAAATTTGCATTAAAAATTGAACCGCCAATTTTGGGATATAATGTTCTTTATTTTGTTGTAACTGGACAAGATTTGGAGTATATTCTAAAACAGCTGAAACTCTTAGGTGAACCTTTCTTTGTTGTTCCCTGCGTTGGTGGCATAACTGTTTGTAGTATAGTAATAAAAGACGATCCAGGAAAAAAAATAGAACTAGCAAAGAACCTGATGAAAGATATAAGAGTTCTTAGTATTTTTGAAGCGCAGAATCTTGGTTTTAGTTCTGAACTAACAAAAACTGATCTTGAGATAATTGAAGTCCTCTTGAAAGACCCGCGTGCACGAATTGATCAGATTGCAAAATCAACTGGATTGTCAACAAAGACAATAACAAGATGTCTTGATAAGCTAGAAAATAATGATGCGATGCAATTTACTTTGGTATATGATCCAAGAAAATTTAGTGGGTACATTCCTTTTGCCATTCTTGTTTGGATAGAAAAAGATGTAAAGAAAACTCTTGCTAAACTACAAGAAGAATTTGGAGAATCATTTTTACAAAAACCGTTTATTGCCATGAATCAGATTGTTTTGTTTTTCTACAGTGATGATATATTCAAACTTGATGAGATAACGCAAAATGTGCGTAAAATCATTGGTATTGCCTCAGCTGATCTCTTCATTCCAAAAAAGATCGCTTTTCCTGAACAGTGGGTTAAAAATAGCATCAAATCAGCAAAGAGATCAAAGCGACTTCATCTGATCTATCAATAGAATATATAACAAATTTCCCACCCTTAGTATGATTATCATGAAGAAAAAGAAGATTTTTGAAGGCAAGATCCTTTCTTTGAGTCTTTATGATGGAATTATAGAAAAACGAAAAGTCAGAAGAGAGATTATCGAACACAGGGGTGCTTCTGCAATACTTGCCATAGAAAATGGCAAGATCATATTTGTAAAACAACATCGTTTTCCGCACGGCTTTGTTTTTGAGATTCCCGCAGGTACCATGGATAAAGGTGAAAAGGATCCAAGAAAGTGTGCGTTTAGAGAACTAAAAGAAGAAACAGGTTATGAAGCTAAAAAAATGAATTCGTTGATCAAGTACTATCCATCAATTGGATATAACACTGAACTAATTCATTGTTATGTTGCAACAGGACTAAAAAAATCTAGTGATTTGAAGCTTGATGATGACGAGATACTTTCTGTTGTAAAAATTGATTTTAAAAAAGTGTTAGGAATGATCTTGTCTGGAAAGATAACTGATTCTAAAACAATTTGTGCTGTTTTAGCATATACAATAAAGAAGAAAATGCTAGTTTAGCTTGGATATACTGGTTTGACAAGATCTGCTACATCAGCCCAACATCGTGCTATCTTTTCAAATGTATAGACTAGGTCCATAAGCCCGATTGATGCCTGTTTTTTAGGTTCAAGAGAGGAACGGACATCACTACTTCTCTTTTGATAACTACGATGTAGTTTTATGGCTTCAATAGCAAGTGACCTATTATTTTCAATAAAGGCTTCTATTGATTTTTCATGTATTTCCTCAACATATTTTGAAGTATCATAAATTTTTTTGAATTCATTTTTCATTAATCCAAGTTCTGAAATTGATTTTGCAAGATCTACCATTGTATCTCCCGCAGCTTCAAGTAGGTTTGCAGCTATTCTGTAATCCAAAATGTCAATGTTTTCTAAATCCAATGCGTTAGCAAGCTTTGCATCAACCATTGTACTTCGAATCAATCTAACTAGCAGGAAATACTGTCTGTCAATTTCATCATCTCTATTTGCAATTGTTTGCAGTACCGTCTTGTCTTCTGACATCAATGTGTTTAGAGTGTCACGAAACATTCCAAGTGCAATTGAGCTCATGCGTTTTAGAATTTTTTCTGGACTAAGTGTTGTTGCATCCAAAAGAAAGTGCATGATAACATTGGAAGAATCTTCTTCTACGATTTCCATGCCAACGAGTCTTCGCATCGAGGTTCTGATCTTTTCGCGATCGTCTGCTGAAATTACTGATTTACCTTTTATCTTGATGATATCATATCCAAGAAGATATGCACCAGTAATGTTGGCAATGATATTTTCTTCCTTTGAAATAGGATACAATATTACAACTTCTTTTGGCAGCTTGTGATTTCCGGAAAGTGTGATGGAGAGGCTATTGGTTCCTGTCTCTACCTCGACTTCATCGCTTTTTTCTAATTTATTTGCATCAATCCATTCTTTTGGAAGTGAAACCAGTATGCTACTTCCAATTTTCTGCAAGCGTCGAATAAATTTAGTCAGTTTAAATCAATATAAATTATTTAATCACTATTTTTATATTTTATGGGAATTTTAATGCACTCATGCAGGCAATTGCCTTTTGTCCTGGTCACATTACTGGCTTTTTCAAAGCCGAGGTAGACCAAGAAAAACCGGAACTTCAAGGTTCACTTGGAGCTGGTTTTTGCATAAATGATGGTGTTACATCTACTGTAAAGGTTACAAGCTCTGATAAACCTCACTTTAGGATCAAGGTAACTGGATATCAGACTGACAACACCCAGGTTTCAGAATTTGTTATAAAAGAATTTTTCAAGATTACAAAAGAAAGTTTTTTTGTTGACGTAGAGCACAATATTGCAATTCCAGTTGGATATGGGCTTGGATCCAGTGGAGCTGCTGCACTGAGTCTTGCGTTTGCACTAAACGAAGCAATGGGTGTAAATCTTTCACGAACACAAATTGGACAAATAGCTCATAATGCTGAAATTTATTGCAAGACTGGTCTTGGAACTGTTTTGTCATCATATTATGGAGGTTTTGAGATCAGAACAAAGCAAGGTGCACCTGGTGTTGGAAGTCTGAAAAAGATTTACAGCAACTCTTCTGCTTTAGTGATCTGCTTTTCTCCAATTTCTACTAAAGAATTCATCAAAGATCAGTTACCAAGAATAAATGGCCTTGGAGGCAAGATGGTAGACAAGCTTCTAAAATCAAGAAATTATCAGGACTTTCTTGATATGTCTTTGGATTTTGCAAAGTATGTTGATGTGATCACGCCAAAAATGGATGCGGTTATAAAAGATCTTCAAAGCAGTGGTTTCAAGTGTGGTGTTGCAATGTTTGGAGAGACTGTATTTACACTAGTTCCAAAATCAAAAGAAGACAAGGTAATGCAAATTTTGAAAAAGTACGACGGTATTGTCATCCAGTCAAAGATTGACAAAAGTGGAGCCAGAGTAAACCGGTGTTAATTCCGAAATCACATCCCAGGGCTGTATCCCTGCACATAAGAGAAAAGCTTGTCCAAGGTTACAGATCCGGTTTGGTTGTTGAAGAAGGCCTTATGGCTCATGGTAGAGGAGAGACATTTGACTATCTAATAGGAGAAAAGACCTCAAAAAATGCCCTAAAAGCAATAAAAGCAGCAGCTAAAACCCTTGTTTTGGCAAAATATCCTGTAATTTCAGTAAATGGGAACTTTGCTGCATTATGCCCTAAAGAGATTGTGAATCTTGCAAAAATCGTGGGTGCAAAGATTGAGATAAATCTTTTCTATGTTACCGAAAAAAGAAAGAGAGCAATTGCAAATCTTTTAAGAAAAAATGGTGCAAAAAAAATTTTGGGGTTAGACCCAAGATCTTCACGAAAAATTCCAAAACTTGATAGTGCTAGACGAGTTGTTGATAAAAATGGAATATTTTCTGCAGATGTAGTTCTAGTACCACTAGAAGATGGAGACAGAACTTTGGCTATGAAAAAATTTGGAAAAAAAGTGATCACTTTTGATCTTAATCCATTATCACGAACAGCCCAGTCAGCAGATATTACTATCGTGGATAATGTTATTCGCGGAATGCGAATTCTGATTGATATTTCCAAAAAATTAACAAAGAAAAAGAATCTTAAACCAGACAGATTTGATAACAAAAAGAATCTTGCTGAAGCAATACTTGTGATGAAAAATAATCTTTGGAGAAAAGCACATGCATAAGTCTGTAAAAGACATTACCTCAAAGAAAGATTCTACAAAGATTTCTGTAATTACTTCCTATGATTACACTACCGCTTTACTCTGTGATAAAGCTGGAATTGATATCATACTTGTGGGAGACAGTGGTGGGATGGTTATGTTAGGATATCAAAATACAATTCCAGTTACAATGGAACAGATGTGTTTTTTCACAGAAGCTGTTAGTAGAGGGCGACAAAATGCAATGGTCGTAGCTGATTTGCCATTCATGTCGTACCAGGCAAGCAAATCTCAAGCAATAGAAAATTCTGGTAGACTCATAAAAGCAGGTGCTGATGCAGTCAAGCTAGAAGGAGGTCGTGAGGTATGTGAAACGGTGCGTGCTATTGTAGAAACAGGCATACCGGTCATGGGTCACATAGGATTACAACCACAGACTACCGTATTACAGGAAGGCTACAAGGTACAAGCAAAGACAAAAGATGCGGCACTAAGGCTTATCGATGATGCAAAAGCATTGGAGGAAGCTGGAGCTTTTAGTATTGCGTTAGAAATGGTCACACAAGAAGTTGCAAAGATAATTACTGGTTCTATTAAAATTCCAACAATTGGAATCGGATCTGGTCCAGACTGTGATGGACAAGTACTTGTCTTTCATGATGTAGTTGGATTATATGAAAAACTAAAACCAAAGTTTGTTAAAAGATATCTTGAACTCTCACAGGAAATTGTAAAGGCTGTTGAAACATATAAAAATGATGTAACTTCTGGCAAGTTTCCTGCAAAAGATCATTGCTTTTCTATGGACAAATTAGAGCTTGAAAGGTTGAAAAAGGAAATTGCGTGACCATCCATCGCTTGATATTGTAAGCTCACATGGTACTGAGCTTGCTGGGAAAAAAATTGTTTTGTGTGTAACTGGAAGTGTTGCAGCATACAAATCAATAGAGCTAGCTAGACTGCTTATGCGACATGGAGCTAATGTGATTTGTGTTGCAAGTAAAGCTGCTACTAGTTTGATAAAACCAAGCTACTTCAAGTGGGCAACAGGAAACGAAGTTATAACAAAACTTACAGGAGATTTGGAACACATCAAGATTGCAGACTATAAAAAATCTGATATGATTATAGTTTATCCCTGTACTGCAAATACTCTTGGTAAGCTTGCAAATGGAATAGATGATACACCAATCTCTACTGTTTTGAGTGTGGGATTTGGCTCAAAGATACCAATTGTTGTAGCCCTGGCTATGCATGAGGCAATGTATGAGAATCCGGCAGTGAAAAAAAACATGGATTATCTAAAGAACAAAGTGAATTTTATTGCTCCCCAGATGGTTGAGGAAAAGGCAAAAGCTGCAGAACCTGAAGATGTGCTTGATTTTGTTCTCAAAAAGTTTGGTTCTTCTTCCAAATTACGTGGAAAAAAGGTGCTTATCACAGCAGGACCTACAATAGAGTATATTGACCCTGTACGAATAATTACAAACCAGAGCACGGGAAAGACAGGAGTTTTGTTAGCATCCGAGTTTATTTCTGCTGGATCTAAAGTTACTTTAATTTATGGTCCTGGAAAAGAACTACCACCAAAAGGTGCCAAGTTGATAAGAGTGGAAACAAGTCAAGAGATGTTTAATGTTGTAAAAAAAGAAATGAAACAGAAATTTGATATAATAATTTTAGCTGCTGCAGTTTCGGATTATACGCCAGAAAAATCAAGCCCAACAAAGATCAAAAGTGATCAGAATAAAATTATATTAAAACTAAAACGTGTACCAAAAATTATAGATCAAATTAAGAAAATCCAAAAGAATGTTTTTCTTGTTGGATTCAAAGCAGAAACTAACATGTCTAAGAAAAATTTAATAGATAAAGCAAGAAAAAAGTTGAAAGAATCAAATGCTGATTTTATAATTGTAAATGATATTGGATTGAAAAAATATAAAGACAATTCTGAATACAATAATGTCATTATTGTCGATCTAGAGAAAATTATCCAATCAGGATGGAAAAAGAAATCAGAGATTAGTAAATTCATTCGTAAAGAAATAGAAAGAAGAAACTTAATGCAGATATAGTATGGAAAGAATGCGGATCAAGTCTAGTTATCTCAGATCAATTGGTTATAACGAATCAATGAAGATATTAGAAATAGAATTTCATCATGGTGGAATCTATCAGTACTTTGGCGTACCAAAAAAGATCTATGATAGCTTGATGAAATCCGCCTTCTCATATGGAGAATATCACACTAGATACATTAAGAATAGATATAGACATGAGAAAATTCTCTGATTCTTTCAACTTTTTCTTCCATGTGAATTCGTGTAACAAACCATTCTTCAACAAATAACCTTTAGTTATCTAATGGATTTTTTACGGAATGGGATTCTATTTTTATCTACAAAGAGTAAAAAAGAGAACACCCCTTCTGATGTAATTGATAACAATATGACAGATCTTTACCGTCTCCTGCCAGAAGAAATGGAAGCAATGGTTATTGGAATGGGACAGCCACGCTATCGTGCAGACCAGATACTTCACGCATTATATCATGAATCACCAAAGGATATTTGGGATCTACATCAGCTTCCTACCACGATGCTAGATGAGATTGTTGCTGCAGGATACACTATAGGCTCTGCAAATGAAGTTCATCGTGTTGTAAGTGAGGATGGTGATACGACAAAGATGCTCCTCAATCTGGTGGATGGAACTCTAATTGAGACTGTTCTGATACAATACGAATCATCAAAGCATAATGGTCATCCTAGAACAACTATCTGTGTTTCAACTCAGGTTGGTTGTGCCATGGGTTGTGTATTTTGTGCAACAGGTCAGATGGGTTTTGAACGAAATATACGTGCAGAAGAGATTGTTGCACAGATAATTCATTTTGCTCAACTACTCCGTAAACGAGAACAGCACGTTACCAACATTGTCTTTATGGGAATGGGTGAACCGCTGGCAAACTATGATGAAACAATTCGAGCAATCAGGTTACTGACAAATCAACGTGCCTTTGGAATCGGACAAAGAAGTATCACCATTTCTACTATTGGTATTACCCAAGGTATAGACCGTCTTGCTGATGAAGATCTCCAAGTCGGACTGGCCATCTCACTTCATGCACCAAACGACAAGTTACGTCAATGGTTGGTACCAACAGCTGGACCGCATTCAGTTGAGGATTTGATTTCTGCTGGAAGGCGATATTTCAAAAAGACGGGACGGCGTGTTACATTTGAATATGCGCTGATTGATGGAATAAATGACTCACCAAAAATTGCTGACGAGTTAGCTTGCCTCTTGAGAGGTAATGGTTCCCATGTGAATTTAATTCCAGTAAACCCCACAGCGGGTGACTTTGAGCGCCCAGCTCGAGGACGGATACTTGCATTTGAACAAATACTAAATGATACTGGAATAAACTGCACAGTACGAGTTGAGAAAGGCTCTGAGATCTCAGCTGCTTGTGGACAGCTACGAACCGATGTAGTAGAGAGTATTAAAAGACCACAAATGCATTACAAACCTGACAAACTTCCTAAATCAGATTGATACAATACATTTTTTGTTAAAGCAAAAAAATCTACTTAATAAAGCTAAACATACAAAATTATTTTGTTGTCTTTTAGATTGATGGATTTGGGATGAAGTGTTTAGAGAAATTTCATAATCTAAAATTTGACGACCTACAGCATATTTCTTTGAATGAAACGTGGATATCATTTTTATTGATTAGTAATGAATTCCTTTACAGGTATTTAGAATTAAATTATAATCAAATCTTTAGTAAACTTGTGCATAACATCAGGTTTGTCGTTTACAATTAAAGAATCTTCAATTCTTACACCAAACTTGTTTGGAAGATAAATTCCTGGTTCTACAGTTATTGCCATGTTTTTTTCAAGATTTGTCTTGCTTAGATAACTTAAACAGGGCAGCTCATGAACCTCTAGTCCTATTCCATGACCGGTGGAGTGAATAAAATACTTGCCATATCCTTTCTTTTGTATCACTTTTCTACAAGCATCATCAACTGACTTGCAAGAAGCTTTAGATTTTACTGCTTTGAGTCCAGCTTCTTGTGATTGCTTTACTATTTCATACACTTTTTTTGCTTCAGCAGAGATGGAACCAAGCCCAAAAGTTCTTGTCGCATCAGAAACATATCCTTGATATCTCAAGGTTAAATCAACTACAATCATGTCACCACCAGCAAATTTTCTTTTTGTAACCTGAGCGTGTGGCAATGCGCCATGTGGCCCACCAGCTATTATCAATGGATTCAAAGTTGATTTGTATCCAGTTGCAAACATTCCTCGATCCATTGCATATGACATCAGGATAGTTTGTAGTTCCAGCTCTGACTGTCCAATTTTTATTTCATCAACACAAAGCTCATACATTTCATCCAAAATCGAAGAAGCTTTCTTTAAGATACTGATTTCTTGCAAGTCTTTGATCTCACGTGCACGATAAAATGGATCTGTAGATGATTTTACTAGGGGAAGAGATTTTTTCATTGACTGAATTACGTGGTAATTATTGTTATCTGTGCATACTTTGGCTCCCTTTAATTTCGAAGTCAGTGTAGAAAATGCACCCTTTCCCCTCTCTGATTTTATCACTTTACAGTCAACAGATTCTTCATTTGCACGTCCAACTTCTAGCTCTGGCGCAATTATTGTACTGCCTGATTTATCCAAGATCCCTATTGCTTCGCCCCAAAAACCAGTCATGTAAAAGAGGTTCTCGGGCTCAAATGCAACAAGTGTGTCACAGCCTAATTTGTTACAAAATTTTAGAAGGTTTTGCTTGCGTTTTTGCATTACAAAAAATCTACTAGTTTGCCATTTATGTTTGCTGGAAGGTTTAGATATGGAAAAATGACCATTTTTTGTGTGGAAGAAAAAAAGAAGGTGGTAGCACTTCTCTCAGGCGGTTTGGATAGTCGTCTAGCCGTGAAAATGATGCAAAATCAAGGCTTTGAGGTTGAAGCTGTAGCGATCAAAACACCATTTTGCGATTTTGATTGTGGAAGGGGTTGCGGTTTTGAGATTCGAGAAACTGCAGACATTCTTGGTGTTAAACTAAAGACGGTATACCTTGGTGATGATTACATTGAGATGCTAAAGCATCCAAAGCATGGATTTGGATCTGGAATGAATCCTTGCATTGATTGTAGAGCAATGATGTTTGAAGCTGGAAAAAAACACATGGAAGAAATTGGTGCGGAATTTATTATTTCGGGCGAAGTTTTAGGTCAACGACCAATGAGTCAGCATGGGCCAGCATTAAAAACAATTGAAAAAGAATCTGGTCTTGAAGGAAAGATCGTAAGGCCACTTTCTGCAGCTTTACTCCCACCAACAGAACCAGAACTAAAAGGTCTGATTAGAAGAGAAGACCTTGGAAAGATTCGTGGAAGATCTAGAAAAGATCAATTAAAGATGGCACAGGAATTTGGAATTGAAAATCCACCAAACGCTGGAGGCGGTTGTCTACTTACAGATCCAGCATTTGCAATTAGAGTAAAAGATCTTTTCAAATACATAGAAACCCCAACAACAAATGACATTNNCAAAGCGTTAGCATTAGATACAGACATTTTGCTTGAGGCAAAAGACCATGTTGGTCCAATTTCATTAATTCGTGGAAAAAATGCACAAGATCATCTAGAACTATGTGCTGCAATCACACTAAGATACGGTGATGCCCCAAAGGATGTACCGAGTATTGTGCTAGTACAAAAAAACAATGTAAATTCAGAAGTTTCTGAAGTCCCAGTTTTGGAAGCAGTATACCTACAATATAGAATTTAGACATACAACCCAGTCTGTGAAATGCTCTTGACTAGTAAGACTTTTTGAGGGAGTGTTTTGCAATATCTATAGGATGCAAACCCAAAAGGCACCAACATATCTAAAGGCAATTACGTTAAGGGATAGCAGTGATGTTCATGCCATAAAAGAGGACATCAAAAAAAGTATGATTCTGGTGTTAAGGGTTACCCCACTTGCACAAAAAAATGTTGATGAGTTAAGAAAAGCAGTGGAAGAGATTTATGCAATTGCAAAAACCACTGGTGCAGACATTGCAAGACTGGGTGAAGAAAGAATTATTGTTACTCCACCAGGTGTAAAGATCTGGAGAGCAGAGTACGATCTAAAATAATTTAATTGCTTCTTGAACCTGTGGACAAGTTGTCATTATTCTAAACATTCTGTGAATATTCATGGATAGATTTTCACATTTTCTTCTTTCTCCATGATTTACAAGAACTCTACGAAGTTTTGGTCGTAGCTTGTGTACAAAGGACATTAGTTGGTTGTAATCGCTGTGACCACTGAATCCATCAAGTTTTTCTGTTGCACAATTTATGTTGATGATTTCTATTCTTCCATCTTTACCAAGTATAGACACTTGTCTTGATCCATCAAGCACTCTTCTTCCAAGTGTTCCATTTACTTGATATGAAACAAACAGTATCTTGTTTTTCTGTAATGGTGCAATGTTTTTGAAATATTCTAGGACTGGTCCGCCTTCTAGCATGCCAGAGGTTGCAATTATTATACATGGACCTTCTCTGAGTGCTTCTTCTCTTCCATCAGCATGCTCAATGTTTGTAAAGTATTCAGAATCAAATGGATTGTCATCTGTTTCCAAAATCTTTTGCCGTAATTCACGGGCAAGATATTCTGGAAATGCTTCATGAATTGAGGTGGCTTCAGCGATCATTCCTTCCATGAATACTGGGCATTCTACTATCTGGCCTGCTTTCATGTATAGATCTATTACCATCAAGAGTTCCTGAGCACGACCGACTGCAGGTATAGGAATTAGTACTTTTCCACCGTTTCGGAGGGTCTCATTTACAGATTTCATGAAGGCTCCCTCTACTTCTTCTCGTGTAGGCATGATGTCTTCTTTTGCACCATAAGTACTCTCAATTAGAAGAGTTTCTACTCTTGGGTAATTCCATGATGCACTTTCAAGGAGCATTGTTTTTCCAAACTTTAGATCTCCACTATAAACAAAGTTATGATCTCCATTTCCTATATGGAAGTGGCAAGTAGCAGAACCCAAAATGTGACCAGCATTAGAAAATACAAGTTTAATGTCTGGAGAAATATCGGTAACAGTACCATATGGAAGAGTTATTGTTTGTTTCATGACCTGTTTAACATCACGTTCAGAATAAAGTGGAACTTTGCCCTGAGCTGCAGCAACTTTGATTGCATCAAGCTGAATCAGATTCATCATAGGTAAAGTAGGCTCTGTACAATACACAGGTCCCTTGTAACCATATTTGAAGAGCGCTGGCAAAAATCCAGTGTGATCAAGGTGTGCATGACTTATCACTACTCCGTCAAGCTCGTCCAGTGTAATATTTGCCCAATCAAGTCTTGGATATGATTCTAGTGCAGTTCTTGCACCTGGATTTATACCACAGTCAATCAAAATTTTACTTTCACGGGTTGTCAGAAGCATGGAAGATCTTCCTACTTGACTAAATCCACCAAGAGTCATCAAAGAGACTTCAGACGTTTCAGAAAGTTTTGGTCTGAAAATTTTTTCGCCGACTTGTTTTAGATGCTTGCTCCTTTCTGTTGAAGATATTTTAAGATTATAGTTTATGGTTTGTATGGTTTGTGATTGAATTGTTGTAGCTTTTCTTATTCGGAATCTCCAGCCTGTTTTTTCAACAAGTTCTGCCATGTTAAATGCAGCATTATTGAACAAAAGCCATGGGCGCTTTACCTCAACTGTCATTTCTCCTATGGCAGTGTCAAAGAATGTACCGCCCAGTTCGGCTTCTTTTGGCAAGGCTTGTGTTAGTATTTGTCTTGCTTCTTCTTCTGATTTTCTTATAGATTCTTCAGTTCTTACAACAATTCTCTTTTTGATCAGATTTACCATGTTAGAAATTACTTCATTATGTTCCATCAAGTAGCGAGGTTTTTTTGTATAAATTGCAATTCGCGGGCCCTCATAATCTATCTTAGTAACATCAGCTTCCTTTGGAATACCTTGCAGTATGGTGGCCATTATATTTGTGGCAGGAGATACGTCTCGTTGTTGTTGTTTCCTTTGCAAAATATTCACTAAAGTGTAATGATGGCTTTCTTCTGGTCTTTGGTTAACAGTCTGTATCCTTTCTGATCTATTGTTGCAACATTGATGCCATCACCTGTTCCAATGTTTCTTGTTATTGCAGCTTTTACAGCTCGCAAAGCTACTACCTTACCCTGTTCTATGGTTAGTCCGTCACGATATTCATTTTCTAAAAGACCATATGCCACAGGAGAGCCACTTCCAGTTGTAACAAATGTCTTTTTGTCTAGCGAACCAAACATGTCTACATTATACAAAGCTGGTCCTTGCTTGTCATAACCACCCACAAGTATGTCTGCAATGAACGGATAGTACCTGTTCTGGAAGAAAATCAGTGAAGCAAGTCTTGCTATGGATTTGATCGGGAGATATTCTCCTTTTTCTATCCTATGAATATTGGAATGATATCGTAACATGTCAGTGACGTTCTGTGCGTCAGCAACGCCACCTGCTATAGTCATTCCTGCATGGTTGTCTATTTTTTGAATTTTCATGGTNNATTCCTACAGTAGTTGTTCCATGTAGTGTGTGTTGTTCAACATAGTCTGACAAATAACATTCTCCTTAACTAGGATATTTTGGATAAGTTAACACCCTTTTAAATAACTTTGTGTTTCCAAACGGGAGATTGATAAATAATGAGATTTCATCAAAAACCTATGTCCTCACATGTAATGGAGCTCCCAAGGCAGATAGTCATTGGTGAAAAAAATATTGGCAATATTGGAAAATTCATAGCTGATCTTGCTAATCCTAAGAAAGTTTCACTTGTTTCGGGAGATCATGTGAGAAAAATAACATATGAAAAGGTTGTAAAATCTCTTACAAATTCTAAGATAAAAAATGTTTGGCATATATGTACTAGTAACGATGTTAGCGCTACAAAAAAAACTCAACGAGATATAAAGAAAGACAAAAGTGATCTCATAATTGGGATTGGGGGTGGGAGATCTGTAGATATTGCAAAGATGGTTGCATATAATTTAAAAAAGCCATTTGTAAGTATCCCAACTTCTGCATCACATGATGGTATTGCAAGTCCTTTCGTTTCTTTAAGAGGAGACAAACCACACTCTATAATTGCAACAGCACCTTTAGGAGTCTTTGTTGATATTGAGATCTTAAAGAGAGCACCAAGAAAACTTCTTGCTAGTGGTTGTGGAGATTTAATGGCAAAAGTTACTGCTGTCAGAGATTGGGAACTGGCAAGAGATGATACTGGAGAGTATTTTGGAACATACGCAGCAAATCTTGCTTCTATGAGTGCAAAAATAGTAATTGAAAACTCCAAAAATTTTAGAAAAAAACCAGATGTTAGAATGATAGTAGAAGCTTTGATCAGTTCTGGAGTTGCTGCCTGTATTGCAGGAAGCAGTAGACCATGTTCTGGAGCAGAACATCTCTTCTCTCATGCTTTAGATTATTTAGTACCAGGAGTCGGACTACATGGTGAAAAATGTGGTATAGGTTCTATTTTAATTTCTAAACTGCAAGGTCAAGACTGGAGAAAAATTGTAACCATGTTAAAAAATGTAGGAGCGCCAACCACTGCAAAACAAATTGGTCTCAAACCAGAAATTCTTGCAAAAGCTCTAATGATTGCTCCATCACTTAGACCTGAAAGATACACAATTCTAAATAAGATTAAGATGACAAAAGAAAAAGCTATTCAGCTTGCAAAAAGTACTGGTGTGCTATAGATTAAGCAGCTTTTGGTTCTGCTGGTTTTTCTATGGGCTTTTCAGTACTTGTTTGTGGTTTTTCAGCTTTGGTATTTTTGTAACCCTCAATAAAGTTGATTTTTTCTAATTTGGAAATAAACTTGAAGATGTCATTAACTATGGCTCGCTTAATTACTTGTAATCCCTCTGCAAGAAAGGTTTCTTCAGGCATGGTAATATCAAGATCAGTTCCGTTCAGCTTGAATTGAAGTTTAGAGTCGTCAACTGGTAATCGTCTTTTAAGCAATCCCATGATTTTGTCGTTATCAGTATCTAATGATTTTATTACATTTACATCATAAAGAATAGTTTTTCCTGCAAACCTATGGTTGAAATCAACTTGAACTCTGCCTGAACCAATAAATCTTACAATTCCGGTTCTCTCATCTACTTCAATTGCGTCTCCGACTGAGATTTTTTCTGCATCTTCACCAAGTTTTCGCAGAGGAATCATTCGAACTTTGCCTGTATCTCTTGTACCAAATCCCTTCTCTGGAGGAACTTCTACTGTGAGTTTGTCACCAGCATTGGTGTTAAGCAAGGCATCGTCCAATCCCTTGAGAACCCATGATTCTCCTACTGAGACAAGTCGTGGTTGATATTTCATATTAGCATCATGAATTGAGTTTGATTTTGCATCATCTTCTTTGGTGGTTTCAAAAACTTCGTTTGTATCTTTTACCTTAGCAGTATAATCTATTAAAAGTAATGTACCTT
This sequence comes from Nitrosopumilaceae archaeon, assembly GCA_013330055.1. GTDB lineage: Archaea > Thermoproteota > Nitrososphaeria > Nitrososphaerales > Nitrosopumilaceae > UBA8516 > UBA8516 sp8516u. The sequence continues at coordinate 27,567 of DUJB01000064.1, read as the reverse complement.
TTTGGAAAGTCATCGTGATCGATTCTCAAAGTTCCTTATATTAAGTTAACATGTGTTTAAAGTGCTTTCAGTTTTTCTTCAGCTACTTGGAGTGCTTCCGGATTTGTCTTGTATCCCATCATGTCTAGTGTAGAAGAGATTGCAGAGATGGTTCTCATTACATGATATTTGTGAACTTCTCCCATACATCCTACTCTAAACACTTTTCCTTTCAGATCACCAAAACCTCCTGCCACTAGAACACGGAATTTTTCTGAAAGTGTTGATCGGAATGTTTTATCTTCTAATCCATTTAGATAGTTTAATGCAATTACAACTGTAGATCGTGCGTCTTCTTTTGCAAAGGGAGTAAGGCCCATTGCACTTAAACCAGAATATAATGCATCTGAACAAATTCTATGTCTTTTTACTCTTGCTTCCATTCCTTCTTCTAGTATAATATCAAGTGCTTCTCTGTATGCGTAAAGTAGTGGTAAAGCAGGAGTAAATGGAGTTTCTTTGGTATCATCATAGTACTTGAAGTATCTTGCCAAGTTAAAGTAGAAAGTTGGAGGCGGATTTGCAATCATGAATTTTTTTGCTTTAGGACTAATTGCTATTGGTGAGATTCCTGGTGGCGCTGCTAGTGCTTTTTGCGCTCCAGTAACACATACATCAATACCCCACTTGTCCATATGAAGTTCTTCACCACCAATTATTGATACACCGTCTACAACATAATAAGAATCGTTTCTTGAAGTTAAATTTGATATTTTATCAAGGTATTTTACCATCGTTCCAGTTGATGTTTCATTCCATACAACATAAAATGCCTTGACATCTTTATTGTTATCAAATGCTTCTTTTACTTGATCAAAACTTGCATTTTCGCCAAAAGGAGTTGTTAGCCTTATGACATTTGCACCCTGCCATTCTAGCATAGTGGCAAGTCTACTGCTAAATTCTCCGTTTACAGGAATTATTACCTTATCTCCTTTTTTTATTAGATTTACAACTGATGCTTCTACTGCTCCAGTTCCCGAAGCACTAAGTGCAATGACATCGCCTTTTGTATCAAAGACTTTTTGACTCTTTTCTACAACATCTGTATAGAGTTTAACAAAATCTTTACTTCTATGATTTATCATGTGAGTAAACATCGCACGTGTAACCCTTTCCGGAACGTTTGTTGGTCCGGGCAACATAACTAGGTATTCCAAATAAATTCTCCAATCTTTACGCTCAGCTGCCGTTATTTATAATTACAGAATTTTTGAGAGTCTTCTTTCTGCATCTATTTTTAATAATATTTTTTTTGCTCCTTCTGGTACAAATTCTTCCCAGCTTTTCCCCATTGCCATCTTCTCACGAATGTTGGTTCCAGAGAGGTTTTCTCTTTCCTTAAGCGGTACTGGAATAACTTTGATTCCACGTTTATGATAGAGTGTTTGTGTAAAATCATCATTTGAAAACACAATATCATATTTTGGCACTATGGAGTCAACATGATATGTCCATTTCTCATGATCATCAATGTCTTGAACATAATGGATCTGGATTCGTTTCCTGGTTGCCTCGTCTAGTGATGAAATAATCATTTCCTTTCTTTCATCTGCGGTAAATGGATTTCTTTTCTCGTTGCTTATATTTGAACTGCCAATTCCTATCCAGAGGTTTTCTACTTGAGACAAAGCAAATTTAATGGCGTCTAGATGACCAAGATGAAAAGGTTGGAAGCGTCCAATGTAAAGTCCATTCATGCTTCAAATTTTGTTTAATTCTTTAAAAGATTATCATTTAGTATATTATTATAGGAATCCAGAAAATTATGGAATTAATAAAAATAGATGGTGCCTATGGTGAGGGGGGCGGACAAATTGTTCGTAGCGCAGTAACACTTTCTTGTTTGACTCAGAAACCAGTAGAAATTGCAAACATAAGGCAGAATCGAAAAGTTCCAGGTCTTAGACCACAGCATCTTACTGGAATTAAAATTCTTGCAAAGATTTGTAATGCAAAAGTTGAAGGACTTTCAGTTGGGTCAACAGCAATCAGATTTTTTCCTTCAAAAATTGATGATATGCAATTAAAAGAAGACATAGGAACTGCAGGGAGCATTCCCTTGATTTTACAGATATTGATTCCGTCAGTAGCTATTTCAAAAAAAAGATTGAAAATGTCGATAATAGGGGGTACTGATGTTTTATGGAGTCCCACAAGTGATTACACAAGATTTGTTTTAAGAGAAGCTTATGCGAGACTCGGCATTAATTTCAACATGGTTGTTGAAAGACGCGGATATTATCCACGTGGTGGTGGTATTGTTAACGTGGAGGTATTTCCTCGTGAGAAAATTAGTCCTATTTCCCTTCTTAAAAGAACGAGTAAATCAGTTAAGATTCTCTGTATTTATTCAGGGATTTCATCACATCTAGTTGAGCAGCAAGTAAATGAGGTAAAGAAAATCCTTCTTAATGCTGGTTTTGATTGTGATTATCAAATCGAACAAGAACCTGCCTATGATGGAGGATGTTCATTTTTAGTGTCCACTTTTGACGAAAATTGTATCATAGGTTCAGACGCTATAAACGGAAAAGAGATGAACAGGATTGGAGAGATTGTAGCTACTAGATTTCTAGAATCAACTCTAGGTGTAGATCAATTTCTTTCAGATATGTTAGTAATTCCTCTTTGTCTTACAGATGGCGAATCTGTTTTTAGAGTAAATCAAATTACAAAACATCTTGAAACTAATTTGTTTGTAACAACTGAGATATTGAATTGCAAGTATGGTATAGGTAAGATTAATGATGGTTTTGAAGTAAGAATAGCAGGTAATTCAAATGCCGGCATCTAACATTGCTGCCATCAGCAACACCGCGATTGATATAAAGACAATAATTCTTCCTAGAGATATAATTTTTGAGCGAAGTTTTTGAATCGATTCTTGTGACATTGCCTTTGTTTCAATTTTTTTCTCTACATCAAATCTTATTATTCGTATGTGGATAGCATATGTTACTATCAATGCTGTCACAAGTATTATTTTGATTGTGAGAATCATTCCATAGTTTGTTGAAAAAATTGTTTCTGGTTTACTTAGTATGTACTGTGAATTGTAGAGTCCTGTAACAATCAAAGTACCTAATGAAGGAATGGCAATTTTATTGAATTTTCTTCCTACCCGAATCATTATTACAAGTCTTTCTTCTACTGATTCTGACATTGTTTTAAGAAGAGGAGCCAGAACAACTCCAATGAAGAGTGAGCCCCCAACCCATATAGAGGCAGAGATTAGATGAGTCCATGTAATTAGCGCGTCTACAATTGGCATAGCCCAATCATCACATATTATGAATATTATCTGTTCGCATCTGAGAAGGTTTTTAATTATATGAAAGCCGTTAGCTATTGAATGGTCAGTAGAGGGAAGGTTGTTATTTCTGCGGCTTTTGCATTATTGTTTGCTATGTTTATGGGATTTTATTACTACGCCAGTTTAGACAATCCCCAGCTTGAAATGGCAAAGTTAGAATTAGTTGATGTAAAAGTACTAGAAACTAATAGTATAGATAAACGTGCTACTCTTGAGATTACTTTTCTTGTAACTAATCCAAGTAAAAAAACATTTACGATTTCTAACATTAATTACGAATTATTTGTAAATAACAAGGATGTGGGAAATGGAGAATATAGTACAGAAGATATTGCAATGCCTGGAAGAGCAGCAATTTATGCTGGTAATTCAGTTGAACTTTCTAGTAAATTCAATCTAGTATATACTGATCAAATTGCTAATGAATATTCAATTATCACAAATGGTGAGCAAGCAAGCTTTAGAGCCAAAGGTATAGCTAGCATAGAATCTGCTTGGAGCATTGTAGAAAAACCATTTGAAGCTACACGTGGTTAATTCAAACCCCAACTCATCTTTCTTTGTGGTGTAATTTTAACAAAAGGAGCTTCTCCTTCCCCCCAAGGAGTTTCTCTTACCCAA
>DUJB01000064.1:188-23514 GCA_013330055.1 Nitrosopumilaceae archaeon | reverse complement strand
GTAATAAAAACAAGTGGGCCGAGAGAGATTTGAACTCTCGACCACCTCCGTGTCAGGGAGGTATCCTACCAGGCTAGACCATCGGCCCAATAGAATACGACTCTTCTAAGAGACGTTATTAACGTTTAATTTAAAAAATAAGAATAATATGCATTGTTTTTNNTCTAGAATTTTAAACGCAGCTCATCATGCTCCTTCTGTAGGTTTTTCACAACCATGGAATTTTATTTTGATAAAAGATCATGAAACACGGAAAAAAATAAAAAAATCCTTTGATGATGAAAGAATACGTTCATCTGATCTTATCAAGGATCCAAAAAGATCAAGATATCTATCTTTAAGACTCGAAGGGATATTAGATTCTGCTGTAAACATTTGTGTTACATATGATCCTTCAAAGTTTGGCCCTTTTGTAATAGGTAGATCCAGTATACCTGAAACAGGAATTTACAGTGTATGCTGTGCAATTCAAAATTTATGGCTTGCAGCAAGAACAGAAGGGATTGGATTAGGATGGGTAAGTATTCTCTCTAATGATGATCTTAAAAAAACTCTAGAAATTCCAGAACATGTTGTTCCCGTTGCATATTTGTGTCTTGGTCATGTCTCAGAATTTGCACAAAAGCCAGATCTTGAAACTGTGGGTTGGTTACCAAGGCTTGATTTGAAAGATGTTGTGTTTTATGAGAAATGGGACAGAGTTGATGACCCCAGTTGGTATCAAATTCATGAGATGATAGTTTCAAATTTAGATTACGCTTAAATTGTTACGTGGTTGATTTTTGCTGGGCTCGTGGCGCAGTGTCTAATTGACGCGCAACATGGATAGCGCGGTAGCCTCCTAAGTTACAGGTCGAGGGATCGAAGCCCTCCGAGCCCGCTTTACACTATGTGATCAGATCAGAGTTTCTTTGGTTGTTTCTAAAATATGATCAATTTTTGATTTTATAATCAATCATAATGAAATCTTTGGTTATTTGATTTAAATATAATATTAGTTGACTGAGTCATTATGAAAGTTGTCGTGATTTCTGCTAGCCCAAGAAAAGGTGCCAATACACAGATCATGATGGAATATTTGTATAATTATGTTAAAACAAAAAATACNNAAAGAGACTGGTGGAAAAACTGTTGGTATAGCAATTATGGCCTCAGGGAGTATCGGTTTCACAAATGTACAGAATGCAATTACAGGATTGATGTCTTATTTTAGAGTGATAACAAATCCAAGAGCAGTACACATGACTACAAATCAGATAAATAATGGTAAGATAGTTGATGAAAACGCTACAGCTAGACTGCGAGAACTAGTAGATGAAACCCTAAAACTTGCTTCCTAGACTATCTTTGCGCTAGGTGCAGCATAGATTGTTTTAAAGATTTTGACAGTATAGTCGCCTTGGAAGATATTAATCACTTGATCACCATTTACATTTCTAGCACGAAATTTGTATTCGTAAGAACCATCTTCTCTAACATCAGTTTGTGCAAAGTGTACCGGCTCACCATTTTTGTATATCTGGATTATTACAGGATATCCCTCTACAGGATTAATTACTTTACCTTCAACAAAACCCCATGGAAGAGTATTATCTTCTGGAATATGCATTGATATGATTTTTTGTTGTAATACAATTGAACCATCTTCTGATACGAGCGTTGGGATAGAAGGAAATTCTTCTGATACAGATGAAGTAGAATTTGGAAACATTCCAAGTAATGCAACTAAAGCTGCCAATCCAAGACCAATTAAGAATTTCACAAAATTCCACAACCAAAGTTACATATTAAGTTGACTGATGATTAATGCATTAGTATATGTCAGAAGAAAAGCTAAATGATGGATGTCGTTGTAATTGTCATTTTGGGGGAGCTATAAGTTGCCCCGGTTGTAAACAGAATCATCAAACTCATCAATGTGAACACTGTAAGTAGTGTTATTTTTTCTTTCTATTTTTTGTATTTTCTTGTGCAGCTAGCATTTTTAGATGTGTAAGCTCTGTCCTGAGAGATTCTATTTCTACCAGAGTTTTGAGATTAGTAATTTCTATCTTTAGTTTTTCTATCTCATTATCTTTTATTTTTACTCTGTCTTTTAGCTCTTCAAGATCAGTAGAGAATTGAATCTTAGTTTGCTCTAGAACTTCTGCACTTATCTGACTCGTTTGGATAACCTGATTCTCAGTTAGCTTTTTTTTTATTTCGTTGTGTGAGTCATATTTATGCATATAATCTGCACTTTTTTGTGCAAGCCAGCATATTGCGGTTAGAAACCATGCAGCTACTATAAACACCGACATGGTAAAGTGCACTCCATCAGGAAGGACGAAGTATAGACCTGTAAGAACTGCTGCAAGGGCACCAACCGTAGCCGTAGGAACATGTCCCATATTTCACCTCACAAATTTTCTTGCTTATAATAGTAATGGAAAATACTAGATTTGGAATGATAGATAAAAAGAAGAGATTTTGCTAGGCAGTAACGCTTTCAGCATCTTTATTGCCAAAATATCCAGGTCGTGGGACCTCAGACTGCAAAATCTGAATTTTTTGTAAAAGTTCATTTCGTAAATCTCGCGCAACTCTTCTTACAGTGGGTCTGGGAACACCAAGATCTTCTACTACTTTAGTATAGATATCTTGTTTGTCTGTAAGTCCCTTGTCAAGTAACGCGTTGATTGCCTCTTTAATATTTGTGCTTTGAGTAGAGCGATTCACGATTTGTATTTTTCAGATCTTCTATATAAGACTGTTACTGTAATGTTGAATNNTTTTGGATTTTTTTGCCTGAATATTTGTGATTATTGTATAGTTTAATAGAATTTCTATAGTTTCAGTATGAGTGTTTTAATGTAAAAGGTAATTTTCCTCCAGAATAGATCTTAGGATAGTAAGACTCTTATGATAAAAGTAACTAGTTTGAGAAAATGCCAAAAGCCATAATAGAAACAAATTTTGGAAAAATAGCCTTTGAACTTTTACCAAACCTAGCCCCAGAGACCATACGAAGTTTTGTAAATCTTGCAAAGACTTCATTTTATGATGGGACGTTATTCCACCGAGTAATTCCAGGATTTATGATTCAGGGTGGAGATCCTAATACAAAAAAATCTGACAAAAACAAGTGGGGCACAGGTGGTCCAGGATATACTATAAAAGCAGAATTTAATTCCAAGTCACATCTTCGTGGAATAGTCTCAATGGCCCGTGCAACGGATCCAGACAGTGCAGGTTCACAGTTTTTTATAGTTACTACTGATAGTACTTTTCTTGATAGACAGTATACAGTTTTTGGTCAGGTCATAGAAGGAATGGATGTGGCAGACAAAATAGTAAATCTTCCTAGAGATAAAAATGACTGTCCAAATAAAGAAGCAAAAATGCTTCATGTGACAATATCTGATTAGGCGACGGACTTGAAAAAAATACTTGTAACTTTAGTANNATAATTGATGAAAACGGAATAGCTCATGTAACACATGAGGTAGAAGGAAGTGTAAAAACCACACAACAAGTTGAAACAGTAGTAGGTAAAATGTTAAATTTTTCCGTAGTAGATAGGGATGGAAATGACGTACAACATCTGACTTTAGAGAAAGATCCCATAGCTGTAGTGTTACCTCCTTCAAACCGTGATATGATCTTTATAAGATATGATCTTAGTGATGTCATAGTTTTGAAAGATGGAATGTGGACATGGAAATGGGTTGGTATTGAAGCAACAAATTTTTACTTTCCTAAGAATGTTGATATGATATGGATTAATGATAGACCTATTTACATTGGAGAAAAAGGTATACGACAACATGGTGGCGCAATGACATTAGAATATGTTCCAGATGAACCAATAATTTCAAAAAAAGTGGTATGGGAAGATAAGAAATTTGAAGTAGGGATTAAAACTTTAACAGATATTGATGTGTTCGAGTTTAATCAACTAGGAAAAAGAATTACATTTAACATTCCAAAAAATAATTCATTAGTTACGGTAATAATTCCATTAGAATTACTATGGGAACCTTATGATGTGTATCTCAATAGTAACCAGACTTTAAATTCTGAGTTTTATAATAATGGAACACATACTTGGCTTGGATTTAGGCCAGATACATCAGGTACAATAAACATTATAGGCACCACGGTGGTACCAGAATTTCCTTTATTTGTTCCACTTGTAATAGGAATCTCCATAGTTCTCATGCTACAATTCAGAAATAAATTCAATTTCCACTAGGTTATTAGTGGTATTATTTTGATAAATGTTTATGCAATGTGGGTGTCATTGTATAAAGTGTGGAAGTACTGATCTAATAACAAATCAGACTGGCAAAGCAGAAAGTAATGGGTATTTTGATATGCATCATACATGTAAAAAGTGCAACATACATTTTGATCATTTAGAAGGTGATATGCTTGAATCCTGTAAGATTTGTAATTACAAATCTACCTGAGTTGTACTAGTTTATTGCTATAATAATTACGTTTTTCTTGCGAGTCTTTTTGGAGTTCTCTGTTTGAGGCCATGTGAACAAGAACTTTGGATACATCTAGAGGTCTTACAGCCCAACCATATTCATAAAGTTGAGCAACAACCTCAGAAACTGTTCTTGGTTGTTCGAAAAATGAATCCCTTGCAAGTATGTGTATTTTGCTCCTAATCTGGCTCGAATCAATTGATATAGGTGCAGTAAATTCTGGTTCATGAATTTCGACATCTTCAAGGGAGCTCAGATAATTAACAGTGGTTTCTGTATTTTGTACTTGAGTCTCTTCTGCTACATATCTTGATAGATTGCTAATAACTTCATCTACGCTTTGATTGTCTACGTAAAAGTCCTTAGAGTCTACTTCAATCTCGTTTGCGCCTAATTTTAGTCTGATTCTGGCCATTTTATAATACTCCTTTGTATATTTTCATTTATCCTACTAGCTCTAAGCTACTTAGAAAATAGATCAAAACTTTTACACATAAAAATATGGTTTTTTTCCTATGAATCCTAAAAAGCGATTAGGAATCAAGAATATTATGAAACGTAGATCCAAAATATCAATAATCATAATATCAATAATAGCAGTTCTTGCCATATTCGGTTACTTACAATATGCTGCTGCAACCCAACTTCATGTTTCTATGAAAAGTAGTAAGATTATAGAAAGAACAGATGACGGGACTCTTTATACTATAAATCTTGAATTTGAAAATTCATCATTTATGATTTTGAATGTAGGAAGAACTGACTTTATCATATCAGCTGAAGAAGAAAATCTTGGGGCTGGAATATTAGAACCAACTATCATACCTGCGAACGGTAAAAGTATAGTAGAAACACCATTTCTTGCAGATAATAAAATTCTTGACAAATATGAACAGAAAGAAAATTCACCATCATTAAGACTTGATGGATCAATAGCCTACAATCTATTATTTACTACACTTAAGATTCCATTTACATATTATCCAACACAAGAGGAAGCCAGAGAATTTATACACGGTCAATAAGACCAGCAAAATAATGCTTATTGTTTTTGGATCTGTTGCACTAGATACTATAAGAACACCTACAAGAGTTCTAAACGATGTTCTTGGGGGGGCAGCCACTTTTGCAGCTATATCAGCGAGTTTTTTTGTAAAACCAGGTCTAATAGCAGTAATAGGACAGGACTTTCCAAAAAAATATCACAATATCCTAAACAAGTTTCTTGATTTATGTGGGCTTGAGCGTGCTAATGGAAAAACGTTCAGATATGATGGTAGTTATGATGAAACACTTAGTCATAGAACCACAAATAAAACTGAGCTCAATGTTTTAGGTGATTTCAATCCAACGGTTCCAGACGAATATAAAAAATCAGAATTTGTATATCTAGCAAATAATGATCCTGTACAAAATATAAAGATCATAAAAGAATTCGATGGGATCAAATTTTCTATGTGTGATACAATTGATTTCTGGATTTCTACAAAAAGAGATGATGTCATTAAAATGATGGGTTTAGTCAACTCTGTAGTAATAAATGATGAAGAGGCAAAATTGTTAACAAAAACTCAGAATTTAATAAAATGTGCAAAAAAAATAATGGAATGGGGTGCAGAGTATGTAATTATAAAAAAAGGCGAGCATGGTTCACTTCTTTTTTATGAAGATGTTGTTTTCCCTTCTCCTGCCTTTTCTATGGAAAACATAGTGGATCCTACAGGAGCTGGTGATTCATTTGCTGGTGGAATGATTGGGTATATGGCTAGTAAGAATAGTACAAAAATTTCAACCCTCAGAGAAGCTGTAGTATATGGAAACATAATGGGATCATTTGCTGTGGAAGAATATGGTATAGATCGATTATCCAAGCTAAGAAAGCCCCAAATCCAAAAAAGGTTTAGTCAGTACAAGAAAATGATTCGTTTCTAAGAAAGATTATAGATGTCAGATAAAAAACAAATTCATGGAAAAAGACAAACTTGAATCAATTTTCAAGATGCAAAAAAACCTTGAAAAAATGATGAGGTTAGATAGATATCCAAAAGATGTTGAGGGGAAAATTTCTGCTTTATGTACAGCCATTATTCATGAAGCTGTCGAGCTTCAGCGCATCACAAATTGGAAGTGGTGGAAGACTCCTGTTACGTTTGATGAAGCCGCAGCTCGTGAGGAGCTTATTGACATTTGGCATTTTGTTGTTCAAGCTTCACTTGAATTGAATATGACCCCAGAAGAGATTCTAAAAGAATATCAAAAGAAAAACAAGATAAATCAAGAAAGGCAAAAAAATGGCTATTAAGTTTTAAGTAGAGAATTAACCAAATGTTTAATTTCTAAGATGTCTGTTTTGCCTATTTCATTTACAATTATAATTTGTTTTTGAAAAATTTGAATTTCAGATTTTGTTATAGTCAGTACTGGACCAGGACTAAATGAGTCAATTATTTTGCCATTATAATCTATTCCATTCTCATAGAGCTTAAGAAGAGAGTGACCAGATCTGTGACCTGTTGTGTCTTTACCACAAATCAAAATTGTTTTGATATTTTTTCTCGATATTACATATCTGATTAGCGAATCTATTCCTTTATTTTCTGAAAGTAATCTGCCCACTAGAGCAATTTCTGACATTAGCGAGGAATTTGAAATCTCATTTAGTAATTTCATGCTAGAAAGCGTACATATTGCAATTGAGGATTTTTGATTCCCAAGAAATATTTCTTCGTTAATTGGAAGGACGATTTTGCATATTTCTCCTACAATATTTTCTACGATATTCATTCTTTTATTACCTGATGTATGATCTTTGCAATTTGGTGCAGATTTTGTTTGCTTACAAGTGGATGCACTGGTAAGCTTAGAACATTTGAAGCTGCCCATTCTGTAACTTGAAGCTTTAGTTTGTTTTTATAAAAAGGTGTTTTATGTACAGGCTGTGAATAATAAATCGTGGCTCCTATTCCCTCAGAGTTTAGCTTTTTCATCAAATTGCCTCTATTTTTGCTAGCTATTGTGTATAGATACCAATTAACTCTCTCACCTTTTCTTTCATGAGGAATAGTAATGTTCAGATCTGATAAAATCTCGGTAAGAATTTTTGCGTTGGCCCTTCTTTGGCTTAGAAATTGACTTAATCTTTTCATCTGGATTTTTGCTATTGCCGCGTTGATTTCTGGAAGTCGCATATTTAGACCTAGAATTCTGGTATCATATCCATGCAACATTCCATGGTTTCTTATCTGCTTGAGTTTCTCAAACAATTCCTTATCATTTGTTACAATGGCCCCTCCTTCGCCAGATGTAATTATCTTTGNNATTGCCTTGGATTTTTTGGTAATTTTCTTGTTAAGATCATTGGGATCCATGGTATAATTTTCTTTTACAATATCAACAAAGACTGGTTTTGCTCCAACTGATACTATAGCATTTGCGGTTGCAACAAAAGTAAACGATGGTAGAAGTACTTCGTCTCCTTTTTTAATTTCTAGTGCATAAAGTGCAGCTTGTAATGCAGCTGTTCCAGAATTTACCGCAATTGCAAATTTGGATCTGACAAATGATGATAATAACTGTTCAAATTCTTGTACACGCTTACCACCTGAATTAGAAGCAGATGTAAGAGATTTTTCTCTAAGCACAGATTGTACTTCGTTGATTTCTTCTTTGCCTATAATGGGTGCATTTATTAGGATTTTCAATTACTAGGATTATTTTTGTATATACTGTAATAAACCTCTTCCATTTTATAAAAACCAATTTTTATATTTTAGAGTAAATGAGTCAAAGTGAATGAAAGTACTCTTACACGAGCATGATTCTGGATACAGAATATTTCTTTATGTTTTCTATGCCTGTGCGATAATTATGTCTTCAATTACTGCATTTGGTATTTATGCAATGTATCAAGAATGGTCAGAAAAAGGAACTTATGTCATGGGCGAAGTCTTAGTAAAAACTGAATTCCCTTACAAGCATTTTGCCAAGTTAACAACCTGGTTATGGTTTTCTTCCATAATAGGGTGGTACTGTGTAACAAGGATTGGATGGAAAAAAACTGTACGAATACCCTCATGGAGAATGTCACTGTTGCAGCTAATGCTTGCGGGATTTTCGGCTATTTGTCTTTATGAAGTTATGTATAATTTTCTAATTCTTAATGCACAAATAACTGCAGGGATAATAGATGGAAAAGTTCCAGATATTGATTCTTTAAAAATTGCATATCCTGATCCAGCAAGACCATGGAATTTAATATTTGCAACAAAGATGTTTCTTGCTGCACTTATCATAAGTTCTCATGCTCTCTATCTTAGTACAAGACCTAGAAAACAAGAACACGAACTTAATGCGTAACTTTATAGGTTTACAAAAGAAAATCTGATTCGAATTGGATGTTACAGAAAAAATTGCGTTTATAACAAGAGATCCTACTGAAGAAGTTGTAACAAGCGAGGAACTGGTAAATCTTTTCAACACTAATTCGCATCCAAAACATTACATAGGTTTAGAAATTTCTGGTTTTTTGCATCTTGGCAGTCTCATATTGACTGGTTTTAAGATAAATGATTTTATCAAAGCTGGTGTAAAATGTTCTGTTTTTTTGGCAGATTGGCATACATTTATCAACGATAAGCTTGGTGGCAATCTAGAAACAATAAAAAAAGTTTCAGAGTATTATGCGGATGCCTTTCGTCTTTTATGTCCAGGTATAGAGATACTTCAAGGTTCCAAGCTCTATGATTCAAGAAAAGAATATTGGACTGAATTAATTCAATTTGCAAAGCACATGTCACTTTCTCGTGCTATGAGAACACTAACAATCATGGGTAGAACAGAGAAAGACAAACTTGACTTGGCTCAGATGCTTTATGCTCCTATGCAAGCAGTAGATATTCATGCTATGGATCTGGACATTGTTCATTCTGGAATGGACCAAAGAAAGATCCACATGTTAGTAAGAGAGATTTTCCCAAAAATGAAATGGAAAGTGCCTGTAGCTATACATCACCGTCTTCTTCCCGGTCTTGCAGAACCAGAACCTGCTTCTGGAGAAGATGGCAAGATATCAAGTAAGATGAGCAAGTCAAAGCCATCTTCTGGGATATTTATCCATGATTCTGATGATGAAATACGATCAAAAATAAAGAAGTCATGGTGCCCAGAAGGAATAGTAGAAAATAATCCCCTACTAGCAATTTCAAGACACATAATTCTTCATGAGTTTAAGGAGATTTTAATTGAAAGACCTACAAAGTTTGGTGGGAATATAACATACACAAGTTATGCACAGTTGGAATTAGATTTTTCACAAAAAAAGCTTCATCCAACTGACCTCAAGAGCATGGTAGAAAGATACCTAATCAATATAATTTCGCCATTAAGAGAGAGAATAAATCTAAAAGAGGAACTTCTAGAAACTATTAAAAAAAGTGTTTAAAGTCTTGGTCTAACTTTTTTTGAGAATAGTGAAAGCATTTCAAGTGAATTTGAGAGTCCTATAAAATTCACAATAAAATAACTGATACCAATGTTTACATATTTTTGTAAGTGTTCTATCACTTCATTAGGAGTACCAAGTGCAATGCTATCCTTTGAACGCATAATAAATTCTGAAATGGATTCATTTTTCTTTTTTAATTGAGCAACAATTTGTTTTAAATCATCTTTATCTTTTCCAACAAGAACTCGTAATAGGACAGAGTTTTCGATCTCATCAAAATTTCGCTTGGTTTTTTTACATTGGGTTTTTAGCATTTCAATTTTTGATAGTAGAATTTCTGGAGTACCAAATGGGTGATTATATCGAGTTGCGTGTTTTGCGGCGACCGCGATTAGTTTTTGACCAGCACCTCCAACCATTATTGGAGGATGTGGTTCTTGGATGGGCTTTGGACTACATATAGCATTTTTAATAGAATAATGTTTTCCTTTGAAACTTGCCTTTTCTTTCTGCCACATTTTTTTTATAATGATTAATGATTCATCAAGTTGTTCAATTCTTGTTGATGCACTATCAAATTGATAACCATATGAATTGTATTCATGTTCAAACCAACCCGCACCAATACCAAATTCTAGTCTTCCATTACTTATCGCATCTAATGTAGAAGACATTTTTGCCAAGAGTGATGGTGAACGGTATGAATTACAAGTAACAACTTGACCAACTCTTAGTTTTGTTGTAATTGATGTGATCGCTGAAAGAAGTGTATATGCTTCAAAAAAAGGAAGTGTGCGCTTATCACCATAATACGGGATGAAATGATCGTATACGTAGCCAGCATCATAACCAAGTTGCTCTGCCCTTAGTGCAACTGATTTAGAAAATAGAAATTGATCGTATGCGTTATTATCAGGAAATTCATCAAGCCACCCTTGCGGTAATGTAAGACCCACTTGGATTGATTTCATTTTAATTTTTTGCTTGAGGTTCTACAATATTGTATTTTGATGCATAACCACGTGGATTAATCATCATATTTTTGTACATGTATGTAGATGAATTTCCAATAATCACTGTACTTATCATACCAAGTTTGTCAGAATGATTTTCTAAATTTTCTAGATCAGTTAGAACTATTGTTTGAGATTCTCTGTATGCTCCTTTTACTATAGCTACTGGTGTAGTAGGAGATCTGTGTTTTAACAAAATTTTTCTAGCATCTTGCAGTTGGTGAATTCTCTTTTTGCTTGAAGGGTTGTATATCACTATGACAAAATCTCCTTGTGCTGCGGCTTCTACTCTTTTTACTATTATTTCCCAAGGGACAAGTAAATCACTCATACTTACTACAGCGAAATCTGTCATTAGTGGGGAACCAACTAAGGCAGCACATGAATTAAGCGAAGATACTCCGGGAATTAATTCAACATACAATCCATTATTTCTATCCCATCCAGATTCTGCAAGAATCTCATAGATCAGTCCTGCCATTCCATAAATTCCAGGGTCTCCACTTGAAACAAGAGAAACTGTTCTTCCAGATTCAGCAAGCTCAATGCATTGACGTGCTCTTTCTACTTCTTGAGTCATTGCATATCTGTAGACATCTTTACCTTCGATAAGATCAGCCACCAAATCTACATAGGTTTCGTATCCTACAATTGTGTCACTTTCTTCAATTACTTGTTTTGCACGAAATGTCATATGATCATGATGACCAGGACCAACACCTACGATGTATAATTTTCCAACCAATATATCATAAATCGTCCTTTAATACAATTTATCCGTTTTCAAAGATTCATTCTATTGGAATGGATCTATAAAGGGACAGTTTACAATATGATCACTGTCCATTGGTCTTGCTAGTTCTGCTGTTACATCTCCAGTTGATTTCTTTGCGTTGATGTCTTTTATTGTTTCAAGAACTGATGCTTTGACAGATTCATTCCATGTTACTAGAGATATTCTCCATAGTGGGCTGTATGAATCATCACCCAATGCTGCGGATGCGATTCCTGGTTGGAAACCCAGAGGTCCTGAACCTTTGATTCCATTTGTAAATTGGTATAGATCTACTGCTGCTGGACTAGTCACTGTTTTTGCAAGTGTTGGTGCATTTGTCACTCCCATCATACTAGCAGGTCCAGAAGGTGTTGCATCTGTTACAATATAGTAGATTGTTCTACCATCAGGTCCCCATCCTCTATGTGCCACAAAGGTTACAGTCATATTTTCAAGGTTTGTCTCAAGAATTTGTCCACCAACATATGGTGTGTCATCAGTAAGAGTCTTGTCTGTCCTAACAGACATTTGACCGTTAGGCCATACAATCTGTGGCATGTTAATTATTGCATTAGTTTTTTCAAGTTCTATTTTATCTGCTTTTTGTGCGTCAAGAATTTTTTGAACAGAGTCTAGAACTTCAGGTTCCTGATCGTCTTTCCAAGTAACGTGTGTTACTGAACGTATTGCGCTATACTGTTCTGTTTGTGCTGGCGTACTAGAGAAGATCTCATTTTGGAATCCACGCGTTCCATTTCCTTCGATTCCATTAAGAAACATGTAAACATCACTCAAGGATTCTTTTGGAGTCTTACTTAGAAGAGGAGCGATTTCAACTTTCCATTTCTGTTTTTCGGAGATTGCCTTGGCATGTGTTTTATCATTTGTATCTGTAATTATATAGTAAACAGATTTTCCATCAAAGAATGCTTTGTGTAATGGAATTTCTGCTGGAACACTTGATCGTGATAATTTCAAAGAGGGTTCAAAAATAGTTTCTTCTTTCTTTTCCATTAATTCAGGTGTTTGCCCTCGTATCCATCCATCTACACTTACTGTAGTTGTGAATTTGTTTGTATTTTTTGTATGTAAAGCTAATGCAGCACCTGTAAATTCATACGAACCCGCGTTGGTACCAGGATCTACAAGTGTAAGTCCAAAAACAGTATCACCATCTACTGTCCATGTTGGTTGTCCTTTTGCGTCCTCTTTGTCAATTTCATGTAAAACAACAATTTGTACTGGCTCACTTGCAGTATACGTTATAGAACCATCATAAATGGCTCCTTTGTTAGGAGATAAAATTATTGCAAGTTGATGACTTTCATGTCCTTGGCCTGGATCTTGCATTGAAGTTAGTGTTTGTGTAAATTGAATTTTTTTTAGAGTCTTTGCATTAACAAATTGATCTGTTAGTAAAGGTACTGAAAAAATCGTAGCTATGAATATAGCAATTATTATTATAGTCAGGTATTTGTTCATACAGTCAAAATCATTAGTTTACATAAATGCTTTTTTCTATATTGGCGTTTGTCATATTTAATTTATTTTTGCAAGCTCGAATTCATCATGTAATGCCTGTACTGCGGTATTACAATCAGCATCTTTAACTACAAATGCAAGATTCAGTTCTGATGAACCTTGTGCAATCATAACAACATTAACACCTTTTTTTGCTACTGCTGCAAACACTTTTGATGCTACCCCAATAATTCCTCGCATTCCAGAACCAATCAATGCTATTATTGCTACATCTACAGTAACATCAACTTTTTTTATTATCTTACCAAGTAGATTCATCTCAAGTGTATTTACTGCTTTATCAAGATCGTTCTTTTTAACAATAATAGAAATACTTGACTCTGAAGGACTTTGTGAAATCATCATAACATTAACTCCAGCCTTTGCTAGTGTAGAAAATATAGTAGCTGCTGTTCCAGGTGCACCAACCATACTTCCACCTCTAACATCGATTAATCCTGTATGTCGTATTGTGCTAACACACTTCACAGTTTTTTGTGTATCCGCTTTTGGTGATGCAGTAACATGGGTACCAGTATTTTTAATGTTGAAAGTACTTCTAATCCTTAATGGAATTTTTTTTGTAACTAGCGGTTCAAGTGCACGTGGATGTATGTATTTTGCACCAAAGAGTGCCATTTCCATTGCTTCTGTGTAAGATACTTCTTTGAGCACCTTGGCATTTTTTACAATTTTTGGATCCGTAGTCATCAACCCATCTACGTCACTCATCAACCAGACTTCATCTGCTTTTATGCTGGAAGCTACAATTGTTGCGGTGTAATCAGATCCACCTCTACCAAACGTGGTTATGTTTCCATATTGATCAGCACCTGCAAAACCGCCAATGACAGGAAGCATCTTTTTTTCTAAAAGTGATTCAACTGTATATGATACACGAAGTCTTGTTGTATCCATTAACGGTTTTGCTTCACCAAAATTCGAATCTGTTACTATGCCTATGTCTTTGCCTGTAAGTGCTATTGCCTTTGAACCTAAATCGTTTAAGGTAAAAGCAATCAAGTTGATAGCTAGCCGCTCGCCAAATGATATCAGATAATCAGAGGAACGAGGAGTTACTTCCCCAAGCAAGAGCATGCCGTGTAATAATTCTTCAAGTTCTGATAAATCGGCTTTCATCTTTTTTACTAGTTCTTTTCGTATTTTTGGATTTTTTACACATTGATTTGCTATCTGCATGTGGTTTTTGATTATTTTTTTTATCAAGTTATTTGCAACGTCTTTATTTCCTTTTTGTATTAGAGAGGTAATACGTATCAGATCATCGGTAACGCCAGTTATTGCAGAGAAGACAGAAATTATCTTATGTTCTTTGGATAGCGATTGTAAAAGTTTAGCTACATATCTAATGTTTGCAGTAGAAGATATTGATGTACCACCAAACTTCAGTACGAGTTTCAATTCAGTATATCTCTTTTAATTGTCCTTAAATGCTTTAACTTTCTACTCGTGGTGCCAAATAGAAATGAATTCTGCCCACGTTTGCAACTTTGAATTCTAGTCTTAGTGGCATTTTAGTCGAGTATTCACAAATCACAGTGCCGGCAACTGTTCCCACAGCTTTTACAATGCTGTTAAGATATTCTAAACTGTAAGTTGCTATACTGGGTTCTTTAACGTCAATCTCAGGCATTTCTGGCATTCCTTTTTCTAAAGTTATTACTGCCTCACCAGAATCTCCTCTTCCAGAAAATTCAGCGTTGGTAGTAGTTGCGTTTATGGATAAATATTCTGATACTACCTGAACATCGCCCAGGATTTTATCAAACTCTGTTGAGGTTACTCCAATTTTTGCATTATAGGAGATTTTTGGTAGAGGAGTATCAGTTGCAGAACTCTCAATAAGTCTCATTTTGTATTTTTTATTTTTGCCTATTGTTACAAGTAAGAGGTTGTCTTCGGAAATACTGATCTCTATGGTATCCTTTTTATCTGCTCTTTTGATTAATTTAGAAAACTCATCTATTCTGACCCCAAACTTTACCTCGCTGTCGCACTCATATTTTTCAAATGCTGAGTTGGGCCATGCTATATCTATTAGTGCAACATGGGATGGATCCATTCCTCTGAATGTGATACCTTCTCCGGTTGACTCAAACGTTGCCTCTTCAACTAAAGTTGAAATAGCTGAAATTATTGCTTTCCATTCATCCGAACCATTAGTCTTTGCTGAAAATACCAAACTTAATCACATGTCTAACATGTTCAAGTTAAACGTTATGCGTAGTTTCGCCAAGTGTAACTACATTTAGTACAACGATAAAATTGGGTTGTTGGTTCGTCTGCACTTCTAGTTTGTAACATCCACCATACAGCTTCACCATGTCCGCATTTTCCACACTCAATTTTTATGGTTGGTAGAGTTTCTTTATCTTCATTTTCATCCAATACGTCAATTGTTGATTTGCTTTCTACGGTGATTTGTTTTCGTTGATTTGTACTCCTTTCACTATATCCACATTTTGGACAAGTAGAATTTTTTTCAGAACTGTCTTGTTTAAGACGTGCCTCACATTTGGGGCAAAATTTCATCTAAGCACCTTTAATTTTAGAATTTACTAATTTTTTTAATTCGTTCGCATATTCAATGGCTGTTTTTGTAGCCTTTTCTATTTCCTTTAATGGATTTCCTTTTGATGTATTAACACGCATCCAATATTCTTTAGTAAGTGGATGTTTCATTATGACGCCAGCAAATTCTACACCAGGTTCTTTTAGTAACTCATGTTGCACAATGTATAATGTTCCGATGTCAGATTTTGTTATAGTCAAGCTAATTTCTTTTGAAGAAGAGTCTGTTATTTTTGCATCCATTGTAAATCAAAAAAACACTTATTGAGGATATAAATCATTACGGTGCGTGACTAGTGAAAAGAGCTTTATCGGTAATGTAGAATTAGTAAGATCAAGTGATGGATTCAAGTTAAATGAAAATGTCATAATAAATGTAAAATTTTCTATAATGGGAACATTACGTGAAGCATGGAATGAAAAAAATTGGGAGAATGCATACAATAAACATGATAATGTGTTTAAGCTAAAATATGGAGTAAAACTTTACACAGGTGGACTACGAAAACGCGAGGTTGGAAAACCACAAGATACTTATCGAAAAGCTGCTATTTTTTGGACTCGTAGTCCAAAGCTTACTCAGATAGCAGAAAGAAAGATCTGGGTACAAATAGCAAAGAATTTTGAACCATTTATCCCAAGAACACAAACCGAAGCACAAGAAATGCTTCTTGATTTTGATGAAAAAATGGAATTTGGTGCTTCCGAACTTGGTGAAGGCAAGCATAAGATAGGAGTAGAAGTTTTTGTTTCTTGGTTAAAACATGATTATACGGAATCTTTTAGTGAAAAGGCTCATTCAGAAGAAATCGAGATCGAAGTTACCAAATAGGATATAAATGGAATTGGTGAAGTGAAAATATGACAAAATTTGATGGAATTAGAGGCCAAGAATTGCTTGAGGTTGAAGACAAATCTGAAAAAGAAAATGAAATAACACTAATTTTCAAAGATAATAGATATCTATTCATTAAACTTGAAAATGGAAAGATGGTAACTACTTCAATACCAGAATAATTATTTTTTAATGAACTTATAATATAGTCCTATTGCTATTTCTTGAGATTCTGATTGTATAGAACCAGGTCTTTCGTCGCGTACTTTGCCAATCGCATCTTTTGTGGAGAGGCCATGGTATTTGATAAGATAACAAGCTAGAATTGTACCTGTTCTACCAATTCCTGCAGCACAATGAACCATTGTAGGTTCATCGTTTTTTATTCTTTCATGGATATAGTCTACAGTATTATCAATTTTTTCCATATCTGGAGCAGAAAGATCTTCTGTAGGCACATGAAGATATTTTATATTTTTAATCCAAGATTCGGGTAGAGGTTCTTCTGTCATTGTTACAACAGATTTTACACCCGTTTTGATGACCCATTCTAATTCTGCAGATGATGTAGGCATTCCACTTCCAGCCAGTTTGTCATTAATAAGCCAGCTAAAGTTAGTCGGTTTTTTTGTAATTCTTCCATGTACTTTACGCCATAAATTACCAGGTTTGCTCAATGACATAAGTAGAATTTTTCCGTATATTTACACAGCGATAGTTAATACTATGATAAGAAAATAAAAAGAGGTTGTTGTAGGACTTAATCTGCTAGTTCAGTCCAACCTTTAACGAATACAGAGTTTCTGTATAATGGCACTGGTTGTCCGACAGTAAAGTCCATTGGTCTCATCCAAAAGATTGCCTTTGTTGGGCAAACTCCAATGCATGCTCCGTCAGAGATGCATCTTTCTGGATAAAATACAAATGCCTTACCTCGCTTCCAGCCTTCTACTGGTTTAACTCTTAATACGTCTGGTCCTAGTGATGTACAAATCTCTACACAGAGTGCACATCCTATACACATTTGTTCGCCTATATCTGGAATAATTCCAACTGGCATGTTTATCGAATAATCTTTCTTAATGGATCTTAATATAACTTCCTCAAAAAATCGATGTTATAACGGCGTTTAAAATTTTATAACGGTGTTACAAAAAATGTGTCATTAACTTTTCCTAACTAATCATTCTAAGAAATTAGAATAACATAACATTGATTTTAAAATTAAACTAATCGACGTTTTTTTATAATTTGATTTCATTTTCAAATACATGGCAAGTAAAGTTCATTGTGCACATATATTAGTAGGAAAACTAAGTTTAGCGCAAGAAATTAAAGCGAAAATTGCAAATGGCGAGAGTTTTGCGAATTTAGCTAAACAGCATTCCATAGATAGCTCAAAGAAGAGAGGTGGGGATCTTGGTTTTTTTGGACGTGGAACCATGGTGCAAGAATTTGAAAAAGCTGCCTTCGCTTTAGAAAAGGGCCAGGTTTCTGAAATAGTCAAGACTCAGTTTGGTTATCATATTATAAAGCGATTAGATTAGAGAAATCAAGTTTGATGGAATAATAGTTTTTTCTTTGTTCAAAAAATCTAGGATTATTCCAGACTCATCTTGTTTTAATAGTATTTTTTTTACCATATTTGTCTCAATAAGACGTTTTCCTGTAGGAGAGAGTACCCATCCTTCTTCTTTTTTGAATCTTGCCATACTTGCTACAACAACATAAGAATTAGTTTTTCTTGCCATACTTGTAATTAACATTATGTATGAGTTGACTAGTTTACCAATCTCTTTTTTTTCATTTAATAAGTTATAAAGTCCGTTAAGTGAATCAACTATAATTAGTGATTTTTTTGTACTTAGTTTTACTAGTATGTCTGTTAACATTTTATTCCATAACTCAAATGTAGGTTGAAATAAAGAGAGATTGGAAGGAGTTTTGAGTATACCGGATACTACATATCCACTGTATAGTAAATCTAGATCTAAATACAAAATATCAATTTTTGTATCATTAACAAGTTTTGCAATAAAAGCTGCTTTTAGAAAAGGATCTGAATATAATATGGAATTAATTTTAGTTTGTGAAAGTACGCCTTCTAAATTGAGTGTACCGTCATCTGAATCATTATTATGATTTTTAAACAACATGAAACTTAGTGATATTGTAATATAATAATGAATTTAGATTATGATGTAGCCCAAGATTTTCCATATAAGAATAGAATCTATTTGAATAACGCTTCTACTTCACTTATGCCAATTTCAAGTATAAAGGCAATAACTGATTTTCTTGTAACCTATAATGAAGTAGGTCCTGATTCAAGCACCGCAGACGATCTAGTGAGAGAGAAACTTTACCTTGTTAGAAAGGCAATTTCTCATTTGATAAAATGTAAACCTGAGGAAGTCATACTAACACAAAGCACTACAGATGGAGTTAACATGGTTGCTAACGGATTAAATCTAAATTCTTCATCTAATGTCATAATTCGTGGTTCAAATCATGAACACCCTGCAAATCACTATCCATGGGTTCGACTTTCTAGAAAAATCGATGTTAGAAACATCGAGGTTGATGAAAATGGGTTCTTTGATCCTAAACATCTTGAAAAAAGAATTGATAACAACACCGGTCTTGTGGTTTTAAGTCATGCATTATTTAACACTGGAGCAATTCTTCCAGTAGAGCAGATAGGGAAATTACTTTCTGAAAAAAATATTCCATTTTTTGTGGACTCTGCTCAAACTGTTGGTTGCATTGAAGATGTCGATGTAAACAAAATTAATTGTAATTTTATGTCGTTTAACGGTTCAAAATGGCTGTGCGGACCAATGGGAATGGGTGTCTTTTATTGTAAAAAAGAATCAAGTGATCTACTAGAACCTCTTCAAGTTGGTGGTGAGTCAGCCATTTTTTATGAGGACAAGATTGCTTACAAGGAAATTCCAGCCAAGTTTCAAGCTGGATTTCGTAATTGGTCGGGAGTAGCAGGATTAGAAGCATCTGTGGTCTATCTATTACGATTGGGATTAGGTAGTATTAGAAAAAAGAATATCAAACTTGCTAATATGTTACGCGAAGAACTATCAAAAGTTGCTGGTATCTCATTATATGGACCAGAGGAATCAGAAAAAAGGACTAGTATAGTGTCTTTCTCGCTTCAAGGTCAGGATCCAAAAACTATTGTAGAAAAACTTGAAAAACAAAACATGGTTCTTGCAGTACGAGAAATATTTAATAAAAAAGTGATTAGGGCTTCAATGCACTTTTTTAATACCGAATCTGAAATTCTAAAAGTAGTAGAATCTGTAAAAAAATTGTAATTATTGTTCTTGTTCTTCTATAACCATCATGGTTAGAGTTGAATAGACCTTGTCGATCTTTCTAATCTTATTTGTAATGATATTTCTTAGATGATCCATACTGTCTGATGAAATTTTGACCACTATATCATAAACGCCGTATACGCCTTGGACTTCATATTGTACAGATTTACCTTCTTTATCTAATATTTCCTTAATCTTTTTGATTATTTCAACATCAGAGCCCAAGTCAGAATTCAACAGGATGAATGTTGTTGGCATATGATCATTTCTGTTTTACAATATTTAACCTTTGATTGAGATCATCAAATTGATTAATTACGCATATTAAGTAAAATTTAATGCCCATTATCAATTTGACTTTAAAAATTTCTCCACATCTCCCAAGCTTCCCAGGATCACCACGACCTCAGTTCATTTCATGGGCAAAAAATGAANNAGTTTTCGCCACTGGTTGGTACAAGAATTTAACAAAAAAACATTATTTTGACGATAATCCAGGTTTATCAATCGGTGCTGCAAGATATTTAGCATACAAACGGACCAATCTAGTTGGAATAGATTCACCAAGTATTGATTTGGGAAAAGATTCAAACTTTTCAGTTCATCATATTTTGTTAAATAACAATGTCTTAATTGTAGAAAACTTGTGTAGTTTGGAAAAAATTTCTGGAGTACATTTCAAGTTAATTGTTTTACCATTAAAGCTTGGAGGAACTACAGGCTCGCCCGTACGGGCAATCGCGATTTAACAAACAAATTGGAATCTGCTTTGTTTGTAATCTTTTGGAAGTTTCCCTGTTATAGGAATCTTGTTTCCACAAAACTTGCAGTTGTTGTTTTCATCCATGTTCCAACCCTGAATATCATAACCATATCTTTTGACTACAATATTGTTGCATTGGGAACAGTAAGTGTGTTCAAGAGGATGACCTGGTACATTTCCTAAATATACATAAGCTAGTCCTTCTTTTTTAGCAACTTCGTAGTGTTTCTCAAGTGTCTTTATTGGGGTTGACTCAAATTCCATCATTTTATAATCAGGATGAAATCGTAGAAAATGGATTGGCATTTCTGGACCAAATACATCATAGATGAATTTGCATAACTTGCTTGCATATTCTAGATTATCTCCAACTTGTGGTACAACAAGATCTGTTATTTCTACATGGATCCTGGTTTTGTCTCTAATCTCTATGAGGGAGTCAAAGATTGGTTTTGGATCAGGAATACCAATGTATTTTCTAGTAAATTGCGGTTCAGCATTACCTTTGAAATCTACAGTAATACAGTCAAGAAACTCCCCCATCATTTTTACTGTTTCTGGAGTATCGTAGCCGTTTGATACAAAAATATTGAAAAGCCCTTTTTTGTGTGCAGCTATTCCACAATCGCGTGCAAACTCAATGAAAATGGAAGGTTCGTTGTAGGTGTATGCGATTCCATCAGCTTTTAGTCTTAGAGCTTGATTGACTACATCTTCTGGCGTCATATCAACGCCTTCTATTTTTCGTCTTTGACTAATGTCATAGTTTTGGCAGTACCTGCATAACCAATTACAACCAGTAGTAGCTATCGAAAATATACTTGTTCCAGGTCTATAATGGATGACAGGTTTCTTTTCTATGGGATCTACGTTTCCCGAAATTACTTTACCATAAACATACAATTGCAGTTTTCCTGATTCATTTCCCCTAATACCACAAAGACCTATCTGTCCTTTACCAATTTCACAATATCTTGCACATGCTGTGCATCGAACCTTATCATTTGGTAATTTTTCATAAAGGATTGCTTCTTTGGTCGTCATGTATTTACGTCAAATTATCATATAAGCTATGATACTGCGGGAAGCTGAACCTTATCTGGTTTCAATTTGCTAATCGCATTTAGTAAATCTTCTTGTGTTATCTTGATTGATTTAAGAGATTTTTCCTTGGCGTTTACAAATCGCTTTATTGCGGCAATTGCAGCCCTACTACATACGCCTTCAATTTCTGCTCCACTAAATCCTTGAGTCTTTTCTACTAGTTGTAGAAAATCTACATCATTAGCTAGGGGCTTTTTCTTCGTGTGTATTTTGAAGATGTTTTCTCGTCCTTTTATGTCAGGCAATGGTACTTCAATAATTCTATCAAATCTTCCTGGTCGGAGTAATGCAGAATCTATTATGTCGATTCTGTTTGTTGCGCCAATTACTACAACATTTTGGAGTTCCTCAAGACCGTCAATTTCTGTAAGTATTTGTGATACAATCCTTTCAGTAACATGTGAATCAGATGTGCCAGAGCTTCGGCTTGGTGCAATTGCATCAATTTCATCCAGGAAAATAATGCATGGTGCAGCCTGTCGTGCCTTTCTGAAAATCTCTCTTACTCCCTTTTCAGATTCTCCTACCCATTTTGATAATAGCTCAGGACCCTTTATGCTAATAAAATTAGATTCGGTTGTATTTGCTACTGCTTTTGCAATCAATGTCTTTCCTGTACCCGGTGGACCATACAAGAGAATCCCCTTTGGAGCAGAAACATCTGCATGTTTAAATGCGTCTTTATGTTTTAGTGGCCATTCAACAGCTTCTTGTAATTCTTCTTTAAGGGATTCTAATCCTCCAACGTCATCCCACGTGACATTTGGTATTTGAACTAGGACCTCTCTTAATGCTGATGGCCTAACCTCCTTCAGTGCATCCCTAAAATCGTCATCATTAATTACAATTTTTTGTAAAATTTCTGAAGATATTTTTTCTTGTTCTAAATCTAATTCAGGTAAGATCCTTCGTAGTGACCTCATTGCAGCTTCTTTTGCAAGAATCTCCAAATCAGCACCAACAAATCCATGAGTTGTTTTTGCAATTTGATCTAGGTTGACTTTTTCGTTAAGTGGCATTCCACGCGTATGAATATCTAGAATTTCTTTTCTTCCTTCTTCATCAGGAATTCCAATCTCGATTTCTCTATCAAATCTACCTGGTCTTCTTATTGCAGGATCAATCGAATCAGGTCGATTTGTTGCTGCAATTACAACTACTTTGCCTCTGGATTTCATCCCATCCATCAAAGTAAGTAATTGAGATACAATCCTTTTTTCTACTTCGCCTGTCACCTCTTCTCTTTTTGGTGCAATGGAATCAATTTCATCAATGAATATTATACNNAACTGCTTTTGCTAAAAGTGTCTTTCCTGTACCAGTGGGACCATACATCAGTACGCCTTTTGGTGCTTCTACCCCGAGCTTTTCAAATAATTCAGGATGACGCATGGGAAGTTCGATCATTTCACGTATTTTTTGGACTTCTTTCTTTAATCCTCCCAAATCATCATATGTGATTCTTGGTAC
>DUJB01000064.1:0-177 GCA_013330055.1 Nitrosopumilaceae archaeon | reverse complement strand
CCTTAGTCATGCTACCTAGCTTGAATTCGGTTTGATCAGTTACTATAACTGGTTTTGAGGCTGGAGTAGTACTTGTAATAATTAATTGAGTTTTTCCGCCCAATTGTGTAGTTACTATAAGCGTATCCCCAGTTGTTAGAACGTGACCATCATAATTTGCTTGCATGTATTCTTGTA
>DUJB01000065.1 GCA_013330055.1 Nitrosopumilaceae archaeon | reverse complement strand
AACAGGAAAAGAAAAAGTGAATCAAATAATTATAAGAGATTTAAAAACTAATGAAAAACAACCGTTAGAGGCAGGGGCACTCTTTGTTGCAATAGGACATGAACCAAACACAAAGTTGTTCAAAGGACAGATTGATCTTGATGATCAAGGATACATTGTACTAAAAGATCTTACAAAAACAAGTGTAGAAGGAGTTTTTGCAGCTGGTGATGTTCATGATCACAGATACAGACAAGCAATTACTGCTGCAGGATTTGGATGCATGGCAGGAATTGATGTTGACAAGTATCTTTCTGAACACAGATAAACTACAGATAGATTGCTTTTGATAGATGGACTGCTTCTTTTAGAGCCTTGTCAAATTGTTCTTCAGTAAAGACGTTTTGTTGTGCATAAAGGCTCTTGAACTTGCGACCATCGTCTGCAAATATTCCAACAACAAAGCCTTCACCTAGCGATAGTTTTTCCATAGCTGCAAACACTGCTCCAGAAGATGGGCCTACCAATAGTTTTTCAGTTTCAAACAATTTTCTTACTGCAGCAAATGCTTCTTCATTTGTTATAGTCATCCAGTCATCAACCACATTCTCACGTTTTTTAAAGAGAACAGGCTTGTCAGACTCAACAAAGTTACGCAATCCTTGAATGAGATGATTTTGTTGAGGCTGAACTGCTATGGTCTTAACTTTGGGGTTCTGTTCTTTGAGATATGCTGAGATTCCAGTTATTGTTCCGCCTGTGCCAACTCCTGTAAGAAAGTGAGTAACTTTGCCTTCNNTATTGGTTTGGCATGTAGTAAATGTCAGGTCTTGCAGAGGAGATGGCTCTAGCAAGGGCAATACTTTGATCTGTACCAGCACCTACTTTTGGACACAGATCATCGCTTGTTTGAAATAATTTTGCTCCAAGTGAATCAATTATCTTTTTTGTTTCTTCGCTTGCCTTTTCAGGAATCACAATTTCTGTCTTGTACCCAAGCAGATTTGCTATACCAGTTAGTGCTATTCCAGTATTACCAGATGTTGGTTCAATGATTATGCTTTCTCCTTTTTTTAGGCGACCTTTTTCTTCACCATCTTTTATCATCCAATAAGCTGCTCTGTCTTTTACAGAACCAAACGGATTGTGTGATTCTAGTTTAGCAAAATGACCAACTTTATCAGAAGAGATTGAATTTAATTTTACAAGAGGTGTATTCCCAATTTTTTTTAGTGTATCTACGTCGCCTACTACTTTGGTTGCCACTTATTATTTCACCTTTTTAATAGTAAATTCAATGTCTTTATCGGATTTTTTAATTTCTAATAGTTGGTGGCCGGTTCTATTAACCCATCTTGAAATGTCTTCTTCCGAAGCTGGATCATCTGCAATTACTTTGAGTGTATTTCCTACAGTCATTCTTTCCAATTCTATTTTTGTCCTAAACACTGGTTCGGGGCAGAACATTCCGCGTACATCTAGTACTTTAGCTTCGCCTAATTCTGAAATATCAGTTCACCTAAATTTAAAACCAACCCAACAATATTAAAATCTATTCTTGTCTGCAAGAATTTTTTATTAGCGCAAGATCATCGGCAGTATTGCTCTCAAGTTGCGTTCATACAAAATTGTATAATCATAGTTTTTGAAATTTACTTTGTTTGAGAGTCTTGTTGATAGGTGCACTCCAACCTTATAGATAGATGTCCAAAGAAGACTGTTTGGATTTGATTCAAACATCCTAATCAAAACAGAGCACATTCCAGTAAGATGTGGATGATTTTGTTTGAAATATTTTATGATATAATCTTTTGAATTTGCAATTTTGTATTTTGCATGTTCTATCATTTCCTTACTTGTTATGTATCCAGTGTCTGCAACAGTGATTCTTCCTTTTCTCATGGCATCAAGTATGTCATCTAGTCTGTTTTCTGAATCAATGGTATTGATGCATCTGCCAAGTGTTGAAAGTACGTGGGAGTCACTTCCTGCCACTTCGATCATATGATTAATTTTGGCAAAGTGTGATGCTCTGATGTTAGAGTATCTGTCTACGTTGTTGCTGTTAAATACTTCAATTAAATTACACAAGATTGCCTTTTCACGTAATCCATTGCTTAGACCAAAAGGATGTGGAGCACATGAAATAGCGCCTTGTGATTTTATCCTGTCAAGTATTTCGCCAACACTCTGACCAGGTTTTATGGTTTCAGAAATTCCATATGCTATGANNTCGTTGATGATCTTTTTGATACTCTAGTATAGCAGAGTAACCATCAAGTGTATTGTGATTTGTCACAAATAATACATCCAACCCAAGTCTGAAAGCCTGTTCTAGTTGTTCTTCAATCGTTATGCCACAGTCATATGGC
This sequence comes from Nitrosopumilaceae archaeon, assembly GCA_013330055.1. Lineage (GTDB taxonomy): Archaea > Thermoproteota > Nitrososphaeria > Nitrososphaerales > Nitrosopumilaceae > UBA8516 > UBA8516 sp8516u. Next base: position 8,480 of record DUJB01000065.1, on the reverse strand, counting down.
GGTTCAGTTAGATCAAGCTGGAAATTAGAAAACTCGTTGTGACAGTGCAATTCTGCTTTTAGAAGGTTCAACGGTTATTCGCTGCCTAGTTTATCATATAATCTTTATTTTATCTATCTAAAAAGATCATTTGATCTTTTTCTAATAAGATCATTTACTGAGCCTTTGGAGTTGAAAATTTTATAATTTCTAACTATTGCAATAGGAGTCTGTAAAGATTTTCCCATGACAAGTTCTGCTGCAGAACAAATTTCATCTGCGATTGCGATAGCAGTAACATGTAATATTTTTCCAAAAGTGTCTTTTGTTCCGACATAGTCAGTAATTGATGATATTCCTGAAATTCCTATTGCGCAGTTTGTCTGTCCTTCCCTAAACGGCCTACCAAATGTATCAGATATGACAACTGCAATATTTTTTCCAGTCTTTTTTTGTATCTCCTGATGTAGTTTTTTTGCAGACTCGTCTGCATTCTTTGGCAAAATTGTGACATGCCCATCTTTTACGTTACTTTCATCTATGCCTGCGTTTGCACAAACCAGACCTTGTGGAGTTTCAACAATGATTATCCCATCATTCATGCGTATAATGCGCTTTGATTGGTCAAGTATTAGTTGAACAATTCGTGGGTCTTTTTTATACTCGCTTGCTATTCCTGCTGCTAAAATAGATGGCGTTATATGAGATAAATTTACAATGCTTCCTTCTTGTTTTGATATTATTTTTTGTGTAATTATCAGAATATCGCCATCTTGAATTTCAGGTTTTGAGTGTGCCGACAATATTAGATCAACTATATCATCATGTTCTTGTATGTCCTTATCAATCTGGACAGGAATTATTTCAATTGTCATTTAGTGATTCTGGAATAACATCATTTAAAATAATACCGAATTTATGCGACAGTTTGTAACTCTACCTTGCTACCGTAGTGTTTGTTAATTAATCCAATGAGTCTAGAGAGATCTTTTTCTTCAAGTGTTACTGTTGCCAGGTCTTTTACGACATCTTGTGCTCTAAAGGCAACACCTAGTCCGCAAATGTCAAAGAGCTTTATGTCATTTGCACCATCCACTACCACTATGATATCATCTTGTTTTTCATTCCATTCTTTTACTTTGATCAAGGCAGATTTTGATTTGTCCGAGTCTACATGAATCTCTACACCATCAAGTTTTCCATCTTTGAAGATTAGTTCATTTGAAAACACGTGATCTAAATCTAGTTCTTTTTTTAGCCTATCAGTCATTATGGAAAATCCCCCAGAAATTGCCAAAAGCTTCCATCCCGCGGCCTTGAGAGATCTACATGCTTCTTTTGCACCAATCATGATTGGAAGAGAGTCAGCAACCTCTTTGCATGTTTCATAACTAATTCCTTTGAGAGTGTTTACACGTGTTCGTAGTCCTTCTTCCCAATTTATCACTCCCTGAATTCCTTTTCGTGTGATTTCCCAGATTTCATCTTGCTTGTTTATTTTTTCTGCAAGAATGGGGAGAAATTCTGCGTCAAGCAAGACTCCTTCTACATCAAAAATTGCTAGCAATTAGTTTCTGTTTTTGAAAAACAGATTCTGATTATATTAATCTTGATAGAAAATATCAAGCAAAAACACTAATAATATATTCTACGATGCTAAAATTCTCGACATGGGCGAACTTCCACACAAATATGAAGTTACAATAACAACTGCAACAGAAAAGCACAAGATTCCAGACAATGTCAAAGAGGAAATGAAAGCTTCTGGATTGATGGATGAGAAAGGCAAACTCAAACTTAAAGGAGTCAGCCCAAAGATGGTAAAAAGAATGAAAGAAGAAGCAGTAGATTGCCCAGTGCTTAAATCAGAAGTTGGTTTCATCCAATGTTTTGTGTGTTCAAACTTTCAAAGTAGAATAACAGGAAAGGTACTTTGCAAAGGCGACGCGCTCTAGAACCAGAAGGCTCATTAGTACATATTTTTAAAATGATATAATTTGAGCAAGGATATTGGCATCACAGTTTCAAAAAAGGAAAATTTTAGCGAGTGGTACACCCAAATTGTAATCAAAGCCGAGCTTGCAGATTATGCTCCAGTAAAAGGATTAATCGTTTTGAGGCCATATGGATACTCTATTTGGGAGTCATTGAAGTCTTCACTTGATGAGAAGCTAAAATCAACAGGTCATGAGAATGGTTTTCTTCCTGTCCTGATTCCCGAATCGCTTCTAAGTAAAGAAGCAGATCATTTTGCAGGGTTCAACCCAGAAGTATTTTGGGTAACTCACTCTGGAGATGCTGAAATAGGAGACAAACTTGCACTGCGGCCAACATCTGAAACACTTGCGTATTCGATGTATTCAAAGTGGATAAAAAGTTGGAGAGATTTACCACTGAAGATCAATTTTTGGAATACGGCATTACGTGCAGAAATAAAAGCAACAAAACCGTTTCTTAGGACATCCGAGTTTTTGTGGCAAGAGGGACATACTGTACACGCTACAAGAGAAGAAGCTGAAGAGGAAGTCAAGTTGATTTTAGATATTTACAAAAAAACTGTAGAAGAAGAGCTTGCAATACCTGTAATTACTGGGAAGAAAAGCGAGAAGGAGAAATTTGTTGGTGCAGTTTACACTACAACAATGGAATCCATGATGCCAGATGGTAAGGCATTACAGATGGGAACGTCACACTTTCTTGGTCAGAATTTTTCAAAACCTTTTGATGTAAAATTTTTAGACAAAAACAATGTAGAGACTTTTGCGTGGCAGACATCTTGGGGAGTTTCATGGAGATTAATTGGTGCACTAATCATGGTGCACGGTGATGACAAGGGTTTGGTATTACCACCGCGTGTTGCGCCAATTCAGGTTGTAATTGTACCAATTTATTACTCTGATTCAGATAAAGAAATTGTACTTAAAAAAACTCAAGAAATAGAACAGACACTGAAAAATAAAATTCGAGTACGCATAGATGCAAGAGACGAATGGACTCCAGGTTACAAATTTCATGACTGGGAAATGAAAGGGGTTCCTCTAAGAATTGAGGTGGGCCCAAAAGACATTGCAAAAGGTAAGATGGTTCTAGTACGACGCGATACGCAGAAAAAATCAGATCTAGAGTTTTCTAATACCGAAATCGGTGTAGAATCTATTCTAAAGGAAATACAACAGAATCTTTTTGAGAGAGCAAAGTTGCTTCTCAAGGAAAGAACCAAACAAGTATCAGATTTTGACAAGTTCAAATCAGAGATTGAGAACGGAATGTTTTTGGAAACATCCTGGTGTGGAGACCAGAATTGTGAAGAAAAAATGAAGGAATCCACAGGAGCTGACATACGCGTCATTCCTTTTGACAATACTAAGACAGATGCACCATGTGTCAGCTGCAAAAGACCTGGAAAAGAAAACGTGATTTTTGCACGCGGCTACTAGAACAAAATACCGATTAAATAAGGCGGGATAAGTTGGTGACTGTGGATTTAAGCGATATTTTTACTATAGACCCCGAAGTTGGCTATCTTGGTCTTGTACTTGTAAGCTTTTTTGGTTCGCTGATTCCTTTTGTTCCTTTTCCTGCGTTTCTACTACTTGCAGCAATGTCAATTGGAGATCAGTTTGATCCACATGTTCTAGTTCTACTCAGTGCTGTTATGGCAACGGCTGCAAAACAGATAATTTTCTACATTAGTTATGGAGGAAGAAAAATAATTACTGAAAAAATGCGCAAGAGAATTAAACCATTTGAAAGATTAGTAAAACGCTATGGTGCAGTAGCTGCGTTTGTGGCCGCGGCAACTCCTATACCAGACGACTTGATTTACATCCCTTTAGGACTTGCAAAATACAATCCGTTAAGATTTTTCATTTCCACCCTTGCTGGAAAAATCGTCTTGGGATATGTCATAGTTTATGTCTCTAGAGGCTTTGGTTTGTCGTTTATAGATCCACTTCTTGGTAAAGTACAGAACACAAATGATCTTTACATAGGCACTGCAATTTTTGTCGGCATTACTACAGGCACCGTAGTTTTGATGTTACGTCTTAATTGGGAAAAAATCCTTGGCAAAGTTGCGCCATGGGCAGTAAATCCAGAAAAAGATGAGAACAACAACTAGTTTTGGATAGAAAAATTCCAGAGTTTGTCCATGGCTTTTTTTATCCCAACTCGTGGTTTTTTAATAATATTAGATTCTTTTATTTTTATCCCATCTGCAATAAAAAGACCAGACGGTTTGGTGAGATCTTCACCATATTGTTTTTTTGTTATTTGTAATGCTTGAGTTAGTTTTGCAGGACCATTTGTAAGATTTGAAATTTCATTTGTTTTTCTTTGCTTTATCATAAAGTTGACTCCTTCTTTTGGTTCCAATGCACGAATCAATACAGCGCCAGCTTCATAGTTTCCATCTCGTGCAACTGCATTAATGCAATAATGCATTCCATAAGTAAAATAGACATAAGCTAATCCAACAGGGCCAAACATCGCTTTGTTTCTTTCTGTAAGTCCTGCAAAAGAGTGACTAGCCGGATCATCTTTGTATCCATATGCTTCTGTTTCGGTTATGATTCCAGAGATTGTTCTACTTCCAATTTTTCGCACAAGTATCTTCCCTAATAGATCTCTTGCAACCTCAACTGTATCTCTGGAATAAAATGAATGTGATATTATTTTCATTGAGTTTTAACAAGGTTTTCATCTTTTTTTAGCCTATCAAGTGTTTCTACAAGTGATTTCATATCAGATTTTAACACCGATTTTAATTCTGGATTATAAATTGCAGCTGCGGGGTGTACTGTAAGAAAATATCTCTGTCCATCTTTTTCTACTATCTTTCCCCTGTTTTTTATTATGGAATCTCCACCTAAGAGTGAACCATATGCTGTGTTTCCCATAATACAGATTATTTTTGGTTTAATTATCTCGAGTTCTTTTGATAGATACGGTTGGCAGGATTCTTTTTCTTCTTGTAGTGGAATACGATTGTTTGGAGGTCTACACTTTACCACGTTTGTAATATAGACATCGTCTCGTGAGAGACCAGATGAAGCCAAGGCTTCGGAGAGAATGTTTCCTGCAGAACCTACAAATGGTTCACCCTTGAGATCTTCGTTTCTTCCAGGAGCTTCACCGATAAACAGAATTTCTGCTTTAAAGTTACCTTTTCCTGGAACAGCATTAGTTCTGGTCTTTGAAAGACTACATTTGATACATGAAATTACTTGGGATCTTATTGAATCGATTTCAGACATTTATGCTCCAACACTTTTTACTGTAGCAACTCCACGAATGTGTGGTCCTCCATTCCCCATTCTCATTATCTGCATTGGATCTCCCTTTCCACAATTAGTAATAGGTCTCACAGTGAAATCGGTTCCACATGCATCAATTGAATTGAAAAAATCTGGAGCGGTTCCCATCACTATGACATCTCTTAACAATTCTGTTGGTTCACCGTTTTCAATTTTTTGTGCAAACTGACAAGAAATACTCCAGTTGTAACGCATCATATCAATTGATGGCACTTTCATGTTTGAAATGAGATACCCATTCTTTACTTCACCTATCATCTCTTGAGGATCCCAATCACCTGCTTTGATACAGGTGCACGCCATTCTAATCAGAGGCATAAACTCGTATCCTGATGCGCGCATGCCAGAATTTGGTTCGGTGTTAAAAATTGATGCNNTTTCTTTTTGCTAAAACTCCTTCATCATCATATTTGTAACACCCAAGATTTCCTGAAATAGTAGGATCATCTATTACGTTTAATTGGTTTGAACCAATCTTTTGTCCAAGTTTTCCAGCCCACCAAGAACCACCAGCCCATGCCATCTCTTTTCCAAGGACCCTATCTGCCTCTGAAGGATGGCCTAGGATTTCATGTGCGAGAAGCGCCACAAAATCAGGATTCATTACAACGGTTCCCTTGTCTTCTTTGGCAGTATGTGCGTCTAAAAGCTCAGAGGCCTTTTGAGAAATAAACTCTGCTGTATTTCTGATATCGTTTTCTCCAAGAATCATTTCCATACCACCTCTACCTCCTTCTGTTGAATTGACAGATTCTGTAAGACCAGACTCGTGTGCTGTGGCGGTAATGTTTGCAATAGTATCTACAAAAGTATGAGTTATTTTTGCACCATCACTATTTACAAAGTATTTTGAAAAATTTTCATATCCAATGGATATTGATGACTCGTTTATTCGCTTTTTGCTTCTTATGATGTCATCACACTCAAAGCCTATTTTTGTCAGTTCTTCAATATCTGGTTGTTTTAATGTGCTGAAATTTATCTTGTCAACATATGCACGCGTTTCTGCAAGTTTTACTTTATGTTTTTTCTTTTCAGAATAGTGCAAGGCACTTTTTACGGCGTCAAGGGTTGCAGTTTTTATCTGATCCATTGAATTTGGATTTGAAATAGAGTAAAATCCCCACGCCCCACCTGCAAGAACTCTGATCCCCATACCCAATTCGCTTGTAGATGCAAAGTGTTCAATTTCCCCATTTTCTAAAAGAAACCCTTTACGTTCTGTTGTTTCTGCCCTAACATCACAATACTGGGAACCATTTTCTAATGCAAACTTTACTGCCTTGTCAGCATAATCTTCTAAATACAATAAATGCTTCGACTAGTTTCAACTATTTTTTGTTTGTGTTATATGCCAGATTCTGTTTGTTTATCCTTAGGAATGCTGAATGTAAACGTGGCTCCTTGACCAAGTTCGCTTTTAACAGATATTTTGCCCCCCTGAGTTTCAACTATTCCTTTACAAATAGATAGCCCAAGACCACTGCCACCTTTTTCCCTGGTAGATGAGGTATCTACTTGATAGAATTTGTGGAATATCTTATCAAGTGAATCTTTTGAAATTCCTTTTCCATTATCTTGAACTGATACATTAACTTCAGATGGAGAGTCTGTTATGAAAATTTCTATTTTTCCCTTTGTTGGTTCTGTTGCCTTTATGCTGTTTTTTATTAGGTTTGTTAAAACTTGAATGATTCTATCTTCATCATAGCTTGCAAAAATATCATTTTTTATATTATACGAAAGTTCGATCTTGTCCGTAGCTACCTGCGATGCCATCATCGAAATCGCTTTTTCTACAGTCGATTTCACATTATTATTAGTGGTTTCCATTTTGAGTTGGCCAACTTCCAATTTTTGTGCATCAAGAAGATCCGATATGAGTTCAAGCAGTGACTGTGAGCTGGCCTTGATTATCTCTACTCTTTGTTTTTGGTTTTCATTAAGTTGACCGAAAAATCCTTTGAGTAAAATGTCAGCATATCCACGTATTGGAACCAATGGAGTCTTCAACTCATGTGTTATCATTGCAAGAAATTCATTTTTTTCCTTCTCTACATTTTTTGCTTTTGATTGATTTTCTTTTATTTTAGCTGACAATGAGTTGATTTCAACTACCAACTGCCCGATCTCATCTTTTGATTTTATACTAACTTGGCTATAGAGTCCATTTTTGATTTGGTGTACTGTGTCAGTTATCGTTCCAAGCCGGCTCAATGAATTTCTCATAGAGTAAAGAAGATAAAAAAACACAGCCAGGTCAGTTAAAAGTAATAACTGTAGAATTATTTCCTGGTCTGTTATTTTTGTGTTCAAGATACTAGATAATACTGCAACAACCAGTAAAACCAGCATCAAATAAGCATTGTAAATGATCTTCATGTATTATTGTAACATTTTAGCGCAAGTGGCTATAAAAGTGGGTATCTGTAAAATCAGATTACTTTGTCGGATGATTTTCTTAAAGCTGCAACAAAAGAGATCCAAGAAGAGTTGGATGCCTTAAAGCAAATATTAGAAAATTGTAATAGCGATACAGATATTTTTAATAATGGCAAGGAAATTCAGATGCACCTTCATAAAATAAAGGGTCTTGCCCCAATGATGGGTCAAAAAGACATAGGAGAAATTGCAAAAATAACTGATGCGGTGGTAAGGCATGTCATAGCAAATGGCGCGTTAGAAGAGACTCTCAAGAATCTTTTGGAATCTAACAATGTAATGAGAGCAATCTTTTGTGACAAATATAAGGAAGACATTAATGATTATAAGAAAAAAATTAAGGAAACCTTCGCTAATGTGTTAAAATAATAACTGAATCGGATTTAAACACAGGAACTTTAACATCACACACATGGCACGTATAATGATTTCAGATGATTCGGATGCGATAAGAATGGTTCTCAAAGATATGTTAACACTTGGAGATCATGTAGTTGTTGCTGAGGCAACAAACGGAATAGAAACTGTAGAAATTTTTGAGCAGATAAAGCCAGATTTGCTTCTCCTTGATATAGCAATGCCAAAAAAAGACGGCAAGGCTGCACTTTTGGATATAATGACTACCCATCCAGATGCCAGAGTAGTCATGATAACTGCAAGTGATAACATGAATGCAATTAAGGAATGTCTTCAAAGAGGTGCTACTACATATATTTTGAAACCATTTGATTCAGAAGAGTTGCT
>DUJB01000009.1 GCA_013330055.1 Nitrosopumilaceae archaeon | reverse complement strand
TGAAGGTTTGTTTGGATTGAGTGAATCTGTTCTTCAAGTATTGTCATCATCAATGCACCAACATATCCTGAATTCACATGATCAAAATTAGATTCGTATGGCTGACCCTTCTTGTGTAAAATTATCTGCGGATAACCCTCAAGAACAAACTTGTTTAAAAATATCTTAGAATCAAGACAATCTCCATAAGTGGTGGATATTTTTGAGATGTATGATTTTGCATATGTTGAATAAACAAGGAACCTTGCTGTGTCTTTTTTCATAAGCTCAACCAGTTTGTCTATTTTTTCAAGAGCTATTGCTGTGAAAAGATCATCCACAAATCCAACTGCATCTTTTGTTGGGAATACCTTTCTTCCTTTTAGTTTTTTAAGGTCAACCAAATCTAAAAATTCAATTTTTGTTTCTGGAGAAACCTCAATCCCTGTAAACTCTGCTACTTTTTCTACCATCTTGGGAAAAATGGAATAAGCCAGAACCTTGATGTCTTCAAATTTTATAGGAGATAGTGCTTGAATGGCAATAGAAGACGTAGCAGTTATTTCTTTTTCTTCACTTATCTCAACAGACAACTGATCCATTAATGCTAAAGCAAATTCCTCAAACTCTTCCATCTTAGACTTTCATGTCCAGAACTAATTTAACATTAATTATTTTGAGTATACGTAGTATGAAAGAACATTACTGAGTATATATAATGGAAACATGTCGAACCATTCATGACTCAAACAAAGCCCATAGTAAGCATTGTAAATGTTGTAGCTTCGGCATCTGTTGATCAAAGAATTGACCTTAATGATATAACAAAAAAATTCCCTGATACAGAATATCATCCTGAACAATTCCCAGGATTAGTATTTAGACAAAAATTACCAAAAACCGCAACACTGATCTTCAGCTCTGGTAAGATGGTTTGTACTGGAGCAAAATCTGAAGAACAGTCAGTAAACGCAGTCAAAAGTGTGGTACAAAAACTTCGAAAAAGCAAAATAAAGATAAAAAACGAACCAGTTATAGTAATACAAAACATCGTGGCTTCTGTAAATCTTGGTGGAAAGGTTCATCTAGAAAAAGCAGCAAGAAGCCTGCCCCGAAGCATGTACGAGCCAGAACAATTTCCTGGATTGATACATAGGATGCTTGATCCAAAAACAGTGATTTTGATTTTTGCATCAGGAAAGTTAGTTTGTACTGGTGCAAAAAAGGAGACCGAAGTGTACAGATCAGTTCATAACCTGCACACGATGCTTGAGGAAAAAGAATTAATGATATATGATCGATGATTCTTTTTTTAGCTACAAGTTTTCTTCTTTTATGTAATGACAAAATTACTCCGATCGTGACTAGTGTTGCAGCTATTATAGAATAATGTTACAAGACTCCAAATAAGATTTGATCGTTAATACTGGAACTCTCTCATGAGACAGTGTGTTCTTTCTTTTTCGATGAATTTTCTTGGCATTAAGACAGTTCTTATTGAACATACACATACACAATACGTGCAAGCAAGATGCAAAGTTGGATTCAATTTTACTACAGTAGATACGCCTTATTACATAGGTGGAATATGTGATCCTTTGATTGATCTGATAGATTTTGAAAAGAAGCTTCCTGCCCACATCAAAAAATCACAGTATAAAAAAGATAAAGGTTCAGCAAGAGTATCTGCAGAATATTTCATTACTTATGAAGATGCAGATCTTCCAAAGCAAGAGGAAGAAGGGTCTTTTGCAAAATTTGTCTGCAGAGATCCATACGAAGAGTTGCTTGAAAACGACATTCAACTAGTAAAAAACCTTATAAAAAAGACATTTGGTGTAAGCAAGAACCAGAATGATAAAATTGAACACAAAATAATACTTGAAGATTGTAAATTAATCAAGGCTTAACTGATTCTGCTTAATCTTGGCTGTACTTGCTTCCTACTAATAATGATTTGAGCGTCTTTTTCATACACATCATCCCATACATTAGCCATATACGAACTAAAAATTATGGATTATTTGTTATTTTATATTTTGACAAGGCTACTTTCTTTCATTTAGAGTTGGACAATGATTGTTTTTAGAGACTGCTGATAAATTGTATTATCATTTTGAAAATTTATGGATTAACAACAATCCTCGGAATCGTCGGAACTAGACACCATCGTTCTCATATTGTCCGCACAAAAAATGAATAAAGATGGTGCGAAACCCAAACATACCGGGGGTGGGTTTCGAACCCACGACCTCCAGATTATGAGTATTACCCTTGATGAGGAGACTGGCACTCTAGGCCAGGCTGAGCTACCCCGGCACAAATTACGCCTAACTTCTTGATGCAATTAAATGTAGCTTACTGGACGTTTGCAATTTTTTTCCAATCAACATCTGTCTTTGTAATCCACTGGAATTTCTTTTGAAGGGCTGAAGTGTAAAGCTTCTCCCATTCTAATCCAACTTGATCAGTCCAAGCTTTGAAGACTCTAGGATCTATGTAGTTTCGAAGCGAGGTTCCCAAGTTGTAATCTCTTGTTTTCTCTGTAAGTTCAATTGTAAGCTTCATCTTTTCCTCTCGAATCTTTAGTTTTGCTTTTTGTTTCTCGGTCTTTGGCGATGTCCCTTTCAGTTTCTTTAAAGCATCTCTCTTTTTCTGTAATGATTCTTCAAAGCTCTTTGGAATAGTTCTCTTGTGATTACATGTAACGGCAGCCTCTAGATTTGCAAGTTTGGCATGATATATCTTCAAATTTTCTGACTTTGAATCTAAATCATCGACTTGTTTGAGATAGTCTGTAACCACCGAGGTTGCTAGAAAAGTTCTAAAGACTTTGGCAGTCAGTCCTTTTACTATATTCCCAAGAAATTCATT
>DUJB01000014.1 GCA_013330055.1 Nitrosopumilaceae archaeon | reverse complement strand
TATGAACAATATTTAAAAACTGCCTGCCAATAATGGGAAAAGCCTAAAATAATTTGAAATAATCAGTTATTAAAACCATCAAAGAAAAAAAGAGGTAAACAAATACCTACCGAAATGTTTTTTGATATAGTTTTTGTATAGTCATTTCAGCTTTTGTCACTTCTTTGCTTTTAGCATCGCCAGATTTGTCATTTTTATGGTTCATCTTTGCTACAGCATCGGCAGTCAATTCAGCTATTTTATCTTCTTTCATTATTTCATATGTTGGATTCCACATTTGAAGACCTGTGCATTCAAATTCAATGTTTTCCACATATGCAAATTTTGTTTTTGCCATGTAGGTCTCCTCTTTATCAAACAATGTATCTATGTTGTAGTTCTTTACTATGCAGTTTTCATATGAAAATATTCTGTAGTTTTGATCTGCACGCGTAAATAACACATCGATGTCAAAAATCTTAAAATCGTGTTGTACGGTTTTGCCAGTTCCTATCTCGAATGCCTTATCTACTGCTTCATAGAGTAACGGCTTGTCATTTGATATCACACCCTGTAGTTCCACCGGAAGCACGCCTCGATTTCTATCAAAACCAGTACCTTTTGTAGTAAATGATTTGAAGCTATCAACTACTTCTTCCCCTGCTGGAAAGTGGAATGCAACACGAATTCCTATATTATTTGTAGAATCCTGTGTCAAAGTACCATTTTTTGGAAGTTCGAAGTACTTTAGTTCTGGACGGTCGCTTCTTACATCTGCAAAAACTATGTGTGCTGCAGGCACTAGAAGAATCAATGCCAAAATGGCCATTACAGCAATTCTTAGTGTTTTCATATTAAGAAATTAATTTCAAAAATACTTATCTTGTTTCCATATTGATTACGTGATCAACGATGTACTATGAAATGGTATGAAACTATATAGAATGAAATAATTTAAAAGCAAAGTAAACGAGGAAAATAAATTAGAAAGGTGGATTTACAGTATTCCTTTTACCAGTAAATATCGTATTAGATTCTGGTATTCTTGCATAGAGATTTTTCCTGAATCTAACCATTCGGTTGCTTGTTTAACCCAGTAAGGCATGGATTTTTTCTCACTAGTAAAATCTTGACTTGATTGCGATTGTATTGTATATTTTGCAATGGTTAGTTCTTGCTGCTTCTGTATTTCTTTTCCATTGTTTATATTTTTCAAGGCTTCATCTGTAGCGTGTTCTGATTTTGTCTTCAGGAGCTTTTCATATACTGGATTGTGCGGTGCAAAGCCCCTACAATCGAATTTGACTGAATCAATGTAAGCAAATTTTGTTGAGCCAGAGTAGCTTTCTTCTCCATCAGTAAGGGTCGTTACGTCATAAAACTTTACTTGACAATCCCCGTAGGTGATACTTCGATATGGTTCTCCTCCTCTTGCAAATATTATATCGACATCAAACTCACTAAAACCAGTACGTGAATTCATACCATACTCAAAGTACTCGTTGATTGCTTGGTAAAGTAATGGTCTGTCATATCCTATTATTCCCTCAAGTTTGAAGGAGAGCGCCCTATTTTTGGTAAATCCACTGGCTTCAGTACCAAAGACCTTGAAAGTACCAATTGACTCATCTCCTTCATTAAAATGAAATACGGTGTTGAGAGAAAGTCCTCCTACTGCATCTGTAACAACTTCTGGTTCAGCTGCTGAGACTTGGTGTACTGCCGGCACTAGAAGAATCAATGCCAAAATGGCCATTACAGCAATTCTTAGTGTTTTCATATTAAGAAATTAATTTCAAAAATACTTATCTTGTTTCCATATTGATTACGTGATCAATGATGTACTATGAAATGGTATGAAACTATATAGAATGAAATACTTCGTAATGAATTGGTGTCGACTTGCATAAAAATTTGAAAATCAAGTATATACTTTATACATTTTACTAATTAGATAGTCATGATTCCATTAGTTACAAGATACTGTATACCTTTAACAAAGTCAGAGTCGCCTATCATTCCATCTGCCCACCAGCCAGCGTTATTTTTAACCCAGCCAGGTATTTGTTGTGAAGAGCCTGATCCTTTTTTGGTTTCTGGTATTTTCATTATCTTTTCTTTGATCATGTATTGTATACCCGAAACAAAATCAGGATCCTCAATCTGACCTTCGGACCACCATTTTGCATTGTTTTTTATCCACGATGGAATACTGGAGGTGGATTCTGTAATACCTGTAGACATTATTCCAGTCTCATCATAGGCAAATAGTTGTTCTCCTTCAAATTTGATCTGTGATAAACCATTTTTTCCAATCTCTACTACTTCATCAGGTAATGGAACATATTGCAATAGTGAGGCATGTTGCTGTCCATCAGTTATCATCCAGTATACAAGATGAACTATCGCTTTTGCTTTCTCCTTGTCCATTGTTGATATATTATCCAAGTTTTTGTATACTAGAAGATAAGTAAAACTTGAGATAGGATAGGAATTTTCCCCTGGTTGATTTACTATTGATACCATGCTCCAATCACCATCAGCTGCGGGTAATGTTTTCGAAGCCTCACTTGCCGCAGATTTTACAGACTCTAGTGAAGGCGCTACAAATGCAGTTCCATCTGCATTTTGAATAAAGGCATATGACATTTTAGATTGGATTGCGTATGCTAATTCTACGTATCCTATAGAATAGGGGGTCTGTCGTATTACTCCTGCCACTCCTTCATTTCCAGGTGATCCAACTCCAACTGGCCATGGTACACTTTTTCCTGTACCTATGTTATCGTTCCAATTCTTGCTTACTGTTGACAAGTAATCTGTGAACCCAAAAGTTGTACCTGAACCATCAGAACGTCTAACTACAAGAATTTCTTTGTTTGGTAGGGTAAGATCTTTATTTAGATCTTGGATCTTTTTGTCATTCCATTTTGTTATTTTTCCCATGTAAATGTCTACAATTACCGAGCCTGTTAATTTCAGTCCTTTTTGTGGCACTTCGGGAATATTATATGAGATCGTAATTGCGCCTATTGTCTCAGGGATATGCAATGTTCCAGATGCCACTTGAGCTTCAGTTTTTGACAATGGCGCGTCTGTTGCACCAAAGTCTACTGTTTTTTCAGTATGTTGTTTTACACCACCACCACTTCCAATTGATTGGTAGTTAAGAGCAATTCCAGGGTACAGTGTGTTGTATTCTACTCTCCATTTGTCAATCAAAGGAAATGGAAATGTTGCACCGGCTCCTGTGATCTGAAATTCTCCTTCGGGTACAGGAGGAGATATTGTAGCACTTACTATAGATGTTGTTGCAGGTAGTAACAGTATCAGCATTAAAGCGAATCCTATGAGGGGTTTTATTCTCATCGAGTGTACAGTATTTTATTTTCTATTTACAAATAATCCTCATAGATCATGTAAATAGCTATAAACTACTTTTTCTATATAGATTGAGTTCATATGTGATAGTAAAGCACAGACGTTTTTCACAAGGAGATCTTTTTTGACTAGTTTGGTTTACGATTTCCTGTTACTATATAATTTACTGATTCTCCCATAAAGGAGGCATGATCAGCTATTCTTTCCAAGTATCGCAGGACAAGCGCGTCAGCAAGTGCACATTTAGTATTTTTTGAATCAATTAACATCGGAAGATGACGTTTGTAATATTTGTCAACAAGGTCCTCGTCAGTTTGAAGTTGTTTTGCCCTTTCTAGATCAAGGGTTGCAAAGCATCGTATTGCGGCAGTTATCATGTTTTTTATTTCTCCCGAAATCGTATAGATAACATCATTTTTGCATTCAGATAGATCACCAAACATGTCACGCACACTTATGATATCATATGCATATCTTCCAAATCTTGTAAAAGCATAAGAAATTTCAATTGATGAACGAATTAATCTGAAATCGCGTGCTACAGGTTGGTACTTTAGAATCATTTCAAAGGTCAGATTCCCAACCTGATCATAAAGAAGTGATATTTGACGTGAGAATTCGTATACTTCTGTGCGTGCATTTTTTCCTACAAGATAGGAATCAAGTGCCAAGTTAATGCTCTTGGAAGCTAAATCACCCATCTGAGCCATCAGAGATGACAGTTCATCAAGATGCGGGTCTATAAGGCGAGTCATTCTAGCCAAACTGCCCCTGAACGTATTTTGCAGTTATCTCGTTTTTTGGATTCTCAAAGATTTGTCTTGTTTCACCAAACTCGATCAAATCGCCAAGATACATGAAGCCAGTATAGTCTGAAACCCTCATAGCTTGCTGCATGTTGTGTGTAACAATAATTATTGTATATTCTTTTTTTAGCTCGTTTATCATCTCCTCTATTTTTTGAGTTGCTATAGGATCAAGAGAAGATGCTGGTTC
>DUJB01000018.1:1178-16679 GCA_013330055.1 Nitrosopumilaceae archaeon | reverse complement strand
GTTGAAAAATAAAAAGAGAAGGGTTAGTTTCTAACTAACGCAGGTCGCAGTGTAACTTTAATCTTGTAGGCAGTAAGGATTTCCTTGCATCTGTTTCGTATGGTGACTTCGGTGATTCCTGCTATGCTGGATACATCTCTTTGCAGCATACTTTGTCCGAGCAGAATTGAAGCTATGTATAGATATGCAGCAGCCAGTCCGTTTGGAGCCTTGCCATCTGCAATGTTGTGATCTTGCGTTTTTTGTGCAATCTCTGCAGCAAGTCTCTCAACACGCACGTCAAGTTTTGCCAGATTTGCAATCTTTGAGATGTACTTGTCCAACGTGACAATAGGTGCAGATATTGTACCAAGCTCCATTACAAGCATTCTATAGTATTTTGCTGTAAGTTTTACATTCATGGAAAGCTCCTTGGAGCTTCCAGTTGCCGCACATGTCTCTTCTAGTGATCGTACCACATCACATTGCTTGCAGGCCATGTAAATCGTAGCTGCGGACATGCATGTGACAGATTTTCCTTTGGCTTCAAACTTACCCTCAAAATTCCTGTAGATCATCGACGCGCTCTCCAAAACATTTTTTGACAGTGACATTGCTTGGCAGGTCTCTCCTATCTTTTGTAAAATGTTTGCTAATCTTCGCTCCCTTGGAGAAGAAACTCTAATTCGAGTCTGCCACTTGCGCAAATTGTACATCTGGTTTGCCACTTCGATGTTTATTGTCTTTCCACTATAGTCCTTTGTGCCTAACGCGATCTCAGTTCTAATCCCCAAATCGTGTTGGGAATAAGTTGTCTGCCCAGTTGCTCTTGCATTCTTCATCCTTTCCTCAGGATTTGTAGATCGTGATTCTGGGCCCGAGTCTGACATTTGTTCCATTGCAACCAAACCGCAGCCAGAACAAATTTTTTCTCCATTATGTACGTCTTCAATTAAAGAAGACTGACATTCTGGACAATGTGTTTGGTATTCTATTATGTTCATCTAATTCTTCCCCTAAATCGTTTTGGTCTTACTGCAGGGGATTCTTTATCCATGAAAATTTTTTTTCCGATATATTTTTCGATATTATTTGTTAGCGGAGTTGCAGACGCATAAGGAGCATCTACAGGACCTATCATTTCTGAAACCTTTGCAATTTTTCTACCAGCCTCATCAACTAGTAATTGGCCATCACGCACTGTGGTTGTCAATCTAATAATGACCCTGCCACTACTGGCCAAATGCAAAACTTCGCCGACCCCCTGCAATTATTTTCTCAAACTGAGTACCCTTATCAATAGAGTTCTGTCAACTTTACTTTAGCTATAGCTAGAACAGATATCTACTTTGACTGTTTTGCTCTTTTTGCAACCAGTTTTTCTGAAATCTTTGCCATTGCTTTGGATTTTGATACTCCTTTTGGCAAAATAATATACCCTGATCTAACAAACGGCCTTCTTGGAAATCTGACCTGGTCGTTTTCTTCTTTTAGCTCAAAACCTGCCGCCTTTGCAGCGTCTGACAATTCTTTTAATGACGGATCAAAAACACTTTTTTCTTTTGAAACTCTTCTACCCATTTTTTTTGGTAATGTTTTATTAAAATAGTCAAGCCAGACTACGACATGTTCGTAATCTTTCATGATATCATCACTTTATTAAAATTGCATTAACAATGCCGCTCTGCCCTGGTCTTGACACTACTCTACAGTGTCCTTCGTGTGTTTCAAGTATGGCACCTTTTGAAATGACACCGCGTCTTTCATAATCGTTGTTTGATGGGTTTTTCAAAACTTTTAAAATTTTTGTCTTCTTTACTTTTTGTCCTGGAACAGATAGGTTAACAAAATCTGCTGTCTTTAACGCAGTCTTTGAATTTTTACCACGCACTTTGCGTGTTATGGTCACTTGTGGACCTGTCAGTGTCTCCACAGGATATCTGTCTATTTCATATTTTCTTCTAGTTCGTAGTGGATATCTTTTTCCACCAGTTATCTTACTTGTTGCAAGATTCTCGACAGACTTTTTCATATCTTTTTCATTAAATGACTCTAATTTATACTATGATCAGTTTTTTCTATCATGATGTGATGAACTCTGAAATTTTTTCAAGTTATGCAGCTGGACTGACAGGTGTTGAAGATTCTATAGTCTCTACTGGTTGTGGAATGTTTCGTACCTTGGAGAAAAGCTTTTGCTTAAGGGCATCTTTGCCGCCTTGTACTCCAAAATACTTTTGGAACTTTTCTGTAGTGGAATATATTTTCATCCTTCCAACATTTTGGTGTTCGATATAACCAAGTTGAAACAAGTGTCTTAGATGAATATACACACCAGAACCGCGTATCTCGACTAGCTGTTTTGAGGAAATTGGTTCCATGTAAGCAATATATGATAATGTCTTCAATGTGGCATTTGGAAGTAGTGGTTTTGAGGCATATTTTCTAATTATTGTATTATACTCTGGCTTTAGCTGAAAAACATAAGATCCGTCAGGAAGGATTACAACCTCGATTGCCTTGAACACAGACTTGGTCCTTTTTGCTAGATTTGTCATCAAAGCAAGTGTCTTGCTTCGTGATTCTGTTCCAGACGCCCTGATTAGCTCCTCAATAGTGAGTGGTCTTCCGGCGGAATAAAGCGCAGCTTCAACCCTTGCTCCTGCCTCTTCGTCACTTTCTATCTTGCCCATTTACTAAAAATTGCCTCAAAATGTACTTAAAAGAATCCTTTACCTCAATTTGATCATGTGGTAAACTTCTCTTTTACCAAAGATATCTTGATGTCATTTTCTAGCTGTTCTAGTTCGACTTTCTCATCTCTAGCAAGAAAAAGTATGGCAAAAAAGCATCTTACAACATCGATTGATTCAAGCTCTGAAACTATCATTCTAAATGAACCAACCCCTGCCAAACGTACCTTATTGACAATGAGCTCCTCATATTGACCAATTATTTTTTCAAGACCTATGAAATAATCATTAAAGTCAGGTACCTCGACTGGCTCAAACTGCATCTGCCTCCTGCTTGAGCGTGGGTTTGCAATTGTTCCTATCAGATTCTCAAGGACGAGGAGAAGCTCATCAAGTGTNNATGTCTAACCTTTGTCTAAGTGGTCTTTTTTCCATAGCTGCCTTTTGTAGTGCAAATATGCTTTCTACTTTCATTCTGTGTATCATTGCAGAAGAAAGGGCGGCGATTCCAGCAACTCGAAGATCTTTTTTTCCTGTTTGATTTAGAATTTTAATTAGGAGCTCCAAAATCTGAATGATATCAATTGTCCAAACATCCTTTTTTGAGACATCGACTGGATTGAAAAGTACATTGATTGGAGGCTGCGAAATGTCTGTGTTAGGATTTTCTTGGCTCACTAGTGTAAAACATTTTTTTGTTTATAATATCTAACCGCTCTATTTTTTTCCCGGAGCTAGTCAACAATGAATGATTTATCAGTCCTACTTGAACCTTATATTCAAAAAATTGTAAATGCATTTCATGATTGAAATACATATTGAATGTCCAAAATGCAGAAATGATAGTCTATGTTATGATAGATACGAAGCAGCATGGAAGATCTTAAAACCATGCAGCTGGCTGTACTGCCAACGCTGCAAGTATCAAATTGACATGGAAAAGTTCAAAAAATCATTATTCTGCGCCTGACAGTCAACTTATATTATTAGACAAAAAATATTAGTTTGATGAAGGCGGCGCAGATTGTTACTCCAAAAGAACCACTGCAACTCAAGGATTTGGAAATTCCAAAACCAAATGAATTTGAAGTAATAGTAAAGGTCAAGGCTGTAGGCGTCTGTCACAGTGACTTGCACCTGTGGGATGGAGGATATGATGCAGGTTCTGGTACTTTTCTAAAGGCAACAGACAGAGGTGTAAAGTTTCCTGTAACTCCAGGTCATGAAGTAGTAGGAACTATTCATCAGATAGGAAATTCTGTTAAAGACTACAAAATAGGAGACGAAATTCTGGTGTACCCATGGATAGGTTGTGGGGAGTGTCCTGCATGTAAAGTAGAAAACGAAAATCTTTGTGATGCTCCACGCTCACTAGGGGTTTTTCAAAATGGCGGGTATGCCCAATACGTATTGATACCGCATTTCAAATACTTGATAAAAATAACAGGCATCGATCTGGAAGGAGCAGCATCTCTTGCATGTTCTGGATTGACTGCATTTACTGCTGTAAAAAAAACCAATGCAAGTGCTGGACAATTTCTTGTCATTATTGGTGCGGGTGGACTAGGACTGATGAGTATTCAAATTGCAAAAGCAATTACAAAGGCCACTATCATTTGTGCAGATCATGATGACAACAAACTTGCTGCTGCAAAAAAACTTGGTGCTGATCATACGGTAAATTCTAAAGATCCAGAAGCTACACAAAAAATAATTTCTATTTGCAATAACAAGGGAGCTGAATCTGTAATTGACTTTGTCAATGCTCCAGCAACAGCAAAGATGGGTATGGCACTTTTGCGAAAACGCGGCAATCTTATACTTGTTGGATTGTTTGGTGGCTCTGCAGAATTTGTTCTCCCAACAATTCCTCTAAAAGCAATCACAATTCAAGGAGCATATACTGGGAACTATTCTAGTTTGCTAGAACTTGTTGAACTTGCAAAAAAAGGTGTGATAAACCCAATAGTCTCAAAAAGATATTCACTTGATGATGTAAATGTGGCTCTAGGAGATCTAAAACAAGGAAAAATAATTGGACGCGCAGTGATAAACCCGTAAACTGTGACAAGCGTTAAATTATTTTTGTGATTCTTTATTATATGCCAGAAATCGTTTTTTATTTTTCCGTGAAACCTGTTTCTCGAAAATTTAAATAAAAGATTAGNNAAAATGCAGGAAAAAAACGCCAAAGTTGTCTTAATTTCACATCAAGGAGAAGCAGTAGGGCTAGTCAGCAAATCAGATATACTCTTTAAGGTAGCTGCAAAAAGTCTTCCACTAAACAAAGTAAAACTGAGGGAAATAATGACTAGCCCAGTCTACAGCCTTCCACCACATTCAACTCTTCAAGAAGCACTAAACTACATGGACAAATATGAAATAAAACAAATCATTGTCAGCACAGGTTCTGCTATTTTGGGAGTTTTGAAACGTGCAAGTATATATGAAAATGTGCAAAAAGCATCCATGTCATCAGTAGACTCTCTTACTGAAGGTGCACCAATGTGCATCATAAATCCAAACGCCGTCAAATATGTAAAGGACTTGAGCACCGCAAAAGCAGTCTGTCCTTATTGCGAATCTCCATTTGATGACAAGAATACTCTCTCAAAACACATTGATAGATTGCATGGTGGCGCAGGTCTCTTAGAAGGGGACTCGCGACAATATTAAAATAAAATTTTTACAAGAAAAAATTTACATATTTTAAATTATGAAATTTATTTTTTGCCGACTAATATTAAGAATTGATTTAACACAAGTTTCTCAAATTTGGAAATAAGGAATCAAATCATGAAAATGTTATGGTCCCACGCGCAGGACTTGAACCTGCGACAACCCGGTTTCTGTAAGCCTGATAGGCTGACATCAGTTAGCCAAGAGCCAACCACTACAGCCGGAAGCTCTACCAGGCTGAGCTAGCGTGGGACTTAATTTGACGCTGTATTTTCGTATTAAATAACTATCGATAAATGGTTTCAAGTTTGCAAGAATTTATCTATTCTATCCATTATTGAAAAATTTATCAACTGATCTAACACTATATAAGAAACTGGTTTGATCACGAGATCGTGTCTGGGATGTCCACATTGGGCGAGGGTTACGTTTGTGCACCTTATCTTCACAACCACCCGTCAATTGAACTCAAGGAAATGTGGGAAAAATCAAAAGACGTCGATGATATGTATTTTGTCACGGCTACGTTTTCTGATGAATGTGATGCCTATTTTCCCACGCGCTCAAACCACTACATACTTGCTAGGTTCAAAAATGCCATAAAAATGAAGAAAGAGATTGAAAAATACAAACAGGACAAGCACACATTTGTCTTTACCATGGATGGAGAGTTATTCCAACGTGATACTGATGGGAAGCTCAACTTTGTTTCAATATATCATTTGGATTATGGTCAATCAGATGAAGACATTAAAGATGTTGCATCAGTCATTGCAAGACGTGAAAAAGTTAGGAGGGCAGGACTGGTACACCTGGATCTTTCTTCAAATGAAGATCCAAAATTCGAATTTCCATACAAGAACTTGGTAGTGCTTGAAGTCTCTAGTGACAAAAGTCATCAGAGTGACAATAAATATTGTGAAAAAACAAGACTTGATGTTAGCAGAAAAGGAATTACAATGACAAACATTGTTAGCCTTTCCGTCCTTGACAAGCTAAAATAGAAAAGTTAAATACGTTGCCAAATTCTGTTTTTGTAATGAGCAAACCATCAGAACTTGGTTCACTTAAAATTGGATCTTACATACTGTTGCCTGTTGATAGTCCTAATGCAGAACCATGTAAGATAGTTGAATTTGATACAAGCAAGCCAGGAAAACATGGCGCAGCAAAAGCAAGAATTGTTGCAGTTGGAATATTTGACAAGAAAAAATATCCACATGTGTCACCTGTCAGTGCACAAGTGCAGGTTCCACTAATTGATAAAAGAGTGGGTTCTGTAATTTCAAAAACTGAATCAATAATCCAAGTGATGGACTCTGAAACCTATGAGGTCTTTGATATTAGTCAAATTGAGGATGAGATAAAAGACAAGGTTGCACAAGGCCAAGACGTAGAATATTGGAAGGTAATGGAAAGAACTATGATAGTCAGAATCAAAAGCTAGATTTGGATGCTGATGATGAGTAGAAAAGCCAACTGAATCATGATGAAGATTATGAGTATTGAAGCATCCTAGGCTTTTCTAAATCGATTTTGGATATAGTTATACGTACGAATTGACTATACAAAAACACATGCAGGGATTGTGCAATGTGTGCCTTTCTTCAAATGTGGAAATAACACTAAAAGACAGCCTTTCATTGTGTGAAAAATGCCTCAAAAAGGTAGCCAAGCTAGAAAAAAATTAATTGGTAACAAAACTTTGTAACTACAAATTGAATCTCGCAGCATTATTTTCTGGTGGAAAAGACAGCACTTTTGCAATTTACAAAGAAAAACAAAGAGGAAATCAGATAACTTGTGCTGTCAGTGTCTTTCCAAAATCTGACGAAAGTACGTTTTTACACTATCCAAACATTGAGATCACAATACTGCAAGCAAGTTCAATGAAGATACCGCACCTTTTTGGCAAAACAAATTCGGATAACGTGGAAACAGAAATGCAAGAGATCGAAAAATTACTTGAACAGGCAAAAAAAGATTATTCCATTGAAGGTCTTGTGCATGGTGGCATTTTATCTAAATTTCAAAAAGAGAGGTTTGAAAAAATTGGCACTAAATTAAATTTGAAAATTTTCTCACCACTTTGGAAAATAAATCAAAAAGAATATCTCAAAGAGTTGATCGCATCAAAATTTCGATTTATAATTACAAGTGTTTCATCTGCAGGTCTTGATGAATCATGGCTTGGAAAAGAAATTACATTGGAAGATGTAGAAAAACTTGACAATCTTGCAACAAAACATGGTTTTAATCTGAGTTTTGAAGGTGGAGAAGCAGAGACCTTGGTTCTTGATTGTCCACTCTTTTCATCACCAATAAAAATAATTGATTCAAAGAAAAGCTGGGACGGATACAGAGGAAGATTTGAAATAACCCAAGCAATCTTAGAGCAATAATGCTTGATATTTTAAAAAATGGCTTAAGGGCAGCACTAAAAAAGATAGTAAATTCATCAGGGATAGATGAAGAACTCATTAAGGAACTTGCCAAGGACATCCAAAGGGCACTATTACAATCAGATGTAAATGTAAAACTAGTCTTTGAAATTACAAAAAATCTAGAGCAACGTTCTCTAAATGAAACTCCGCCTCCTGGACTTTCTCGAAAAGATCACATTGTAAAGATTTTGTATGAGGAACTTGCAAGACTTCTTGGAGTAGAGGAAACACAATTCTCGTTCCAACCTGGAAAGCTAAACAGGGTTCTCATGCTTGGGATTCAGGGAAGCGGCAAGACTACAATCACTGCTAAATTGTCAAAGTTTCTATCCAAACAAGGATACCGCGTTGCAGTAATTGGGGCAGATACATACAGGCCAGGTGCACTTACACAGCTAAAAACAATGTGTGAAAAAGCAAATGTTGAAGTCTATGGAGAAGAAAACAACAAAGACTCTCCAGCAATCGTAAAAAATGGTTTAAAACATTTTGAAAATTCCACACTTGATATTATTTTAGTTGATACTGCAGGACGACACAAGGAAGAAAAAGATTTGCTAGAAGAAATGACACGAATAAACAAGGTTGCCCAGCCTGATCTTGCGCTACTAATAATTGATGGAACAATTGGGCAACAGTGCTACAGTCAGGCAGAAGCGTTTCATAAAACAGTACCCGTTGGTGGAATCATAATAACAAAGCTTGACAGCAGCGCAAAGGGGGGAGGTGCACTAGCTGCTGCGGCAGCTACAGGAGCTCAGATAATGTACATTGGAACAGGAGAAAGAATTGACGACCTTGAAAAATTCTCTTCTACTAGATTTGTGGGGCGACTGCTTGGAATGGGAGACATTCAGGCACTCTTAGAAATGGCAAACAGGCTTGAAAGCGAGGGTGATGAAGAACGACTAAAACGCATATCACATGGAAAGATGAACATGGAAGACTTTTACTTTCAAATTGAAGAGGCGACAAAAGCAGGAGGGCTGCGTAATATAATGGAGAGCATGCCTGGCTTCTCAGGAATGGTAAAAGAGGATCAGCTAGACCAGCAAGAAGAACGCATGAAAAAATGGCGATTCATTATACAATCCATGACAAAAGAAGAAAAGGCAGACCCAGACTTGCTAAACGCGTCTAGGGTAAAACGTGTAGCAAGAGGTTCTGGATGGTCAGAACATGATGTAAAAGAACTCTTGAAAGCATACAAAAATTCTAAAGACATGATGAAGGCGTCAAAGGGAAGACAGATGCAAGGAATGNNTTCCAGTGCTACCAAATTCTAGGAGTACAAAACGATGCGCCATTTAGAGAAGTAAAATCTGCATACAGAAACCTAGTGTTACAAATTCATCCAGACAAAAACACCCAAGAAAAAGATGGGAAAAAATTCAAGATGATAACGGAAGCATATCAAGTTCTACGAAAAGAATACAAAAGGACACTTAATGCAACACGTGACTCTATGAAATATCGAGAAAAAAATTCAGAAAAGGATCATAATTTTAATTCAAAGAAAACTTGGTGGGGGGCAAAACCAACGGACAAACCGCCAGAACAAGACTGGGGTAAATATACTAAAAATACAGAAACAGCCTATCAAGACTTTTGGAGATATTATGAAAAGGTCTTTTGGGAAAATTATGAAAAAAGGCGTGGAGAAACCGTCAAAGTTGAAGAGGCTGAAGAACCTGAGATCCAAAAAGATCAAAGAGTTCATGCAGAAGTAGACAAAAGTAAATGCATAGGATGCTGCAGCTGTGAAATCATTGCACCAAATGTGTTTTCAGTAGATAAACTTGCCAGGACAAACCCAAAATCTAGCGTAATCAATTCTGCTGGGGCATCAACAGACAGAATCCTTGATGCTGCACAGACATGCCCCACAAAAGCAATCAGTGTAACTGATTTGGAATCAAAAAGGCAGCTATTCCCGTGGTAAAAATTTAAGATAATTACGAATAAAACAGACTTGTTTTATACATTCCAGATATGGACAAGGTAAGTATCATAATTCCTGATGCAAAGAAAATTTTAAAAGATCACAACCTATGCGACAACTGTCTTGGAAGGTTATTTGCATCAAAGCTTGGTGTGTCATCACATCAAAAACTTGGAAAAAAAATTAGATCTACTTTACATAAAAAAAATCCAAAGAGCTGTTTTATTTGTAAAAATATGATGTCAAAGCTTGACACACAGCTTTCTAAAATGTATGAAATGTCAAATGATTTTGAATTTTCGACATTTTTAGTTGGAGCAATCCTTCAGCCGTCGATTTTAGATAGGGATGATCAAATTCGTTCCAAGTTTAAACTCCGGGGAATCAACAGCATAAAAGGAGATATCAACAGAGAAATTGGAAAACGTTTTGGCAGAAGAACAAAAACCAAGGTTGATTATCAAAACCCTGACATTGTATTTACACTTGATTTTAAAAAAGAAGAATGTGAAATAAAACCAAAACCAGTCTTTCTTTCTGGAAGATACACAAAGAGCATTAGAGGAATACCGCAAAAACAAAGACCTTGCAATCAATGCAGGGGAAAAGGATGTTACGTCTGCGAGTTTCATGGAATATCAGGGTTTGACAGCGTGGAAGGAAAGATTGCTAGATTTTTGTATGAAAAATTTGGAGCTTTGCAAGCAAAGATAACGTGGATTGGCAGTGAGGATGAGTCAAGCCTAGTTTTAGGTAGGGGAAGGCCATTTTTTGCAAAGCTAGTAAATCCTCACAAAAGAAAGCTTAGGCTAGGCAAAAAAATTGCACTTGATGGAATAGTCATTCGTAATCTAAAAGTAATTGAGAAAATTCCATCAAATGTCATCAGATTCAGATCCAAAGTTGCAATGCAAGTACAAACCCAGAATGAGATCAAATCTTCACAGCTAAGAAACCTGCACAAACTGGAAAAACAACCAATTGCAATTTATGAAAACTCTGGAAAGAAAAATCAAAGGAACGTATCAAATATACGATACAAGAAAAAATCTAGTAACTCGTTTTCAATCTTGATGAAAGCCGATGGGGGTGTTCCACTAAAACGGTTTGCAGACGGAGTTGAAGTAACGCCAAGCTTGACCAGTATTTTGGAAAATCCTTGCAAGTGCACAGTTTTTGATTTTTACGATATAGCATTAACAAAATAACTTTGTACATTACTAACGTTTTTTATAGTCAGACTCTGGTTTTACTCATTGGATCCTTTACAAAAAGTTCATGAAGCACACAAGAACGGTCTTTTGTCTGACAAGATCCATTCATTGATTATAGAAAGATTTCCTGTTGTAGTGTCAGGAATTAATAGAATAGAGAAAGCATCAGGCATGAACTTTCCATTGGCGTATGTAGAACCGTCTGTAGTTATCACCAACTCTAGTTCATTTAATTATGGAATTTTGTTTGCAAGAACAATACCTGTGATTTCTGGAGAACACCTCGAAGTGGTTATTCAGATCACTGCACCCCTTGTTGCATATGGCCTAAAGGGGACCATACATGCGATACTTGCGCACGAATTTCTGCATTATTTAGAACTGATTAGAAAAGTCTCCAAAATGGACCTTCTCTCAGACGAGATTTCAGGGAATCTTTTTGAGGGAATTTATTCTGACACGCAACGACTGTTTGACCCAAGAGCGGTCTTTGACGATAAAACGCTCCTCTTACATATAACAAAGAAATTTCCGGAAGGTTTCAAAGATTACAAGCTAGAGGACAAGGTTGTCAAATTTTGGATAGAAAAAAAATTGCCAGCAATAAACATAACCTTGGATACAAATGTAGTAAAGTTGCCAGCAATTGTAATCGCCAACACAAAGATAGATCCTAAGCTGGTATCAAAACTTGATGAGCTTGAACAAAAGGCATCAAAGCTTAGAAAGAAAAAGCTGTATTAATTATTGATTAAATTCGGTCAACCCGCACTTGCCACAAGTGTGTCTGTCCTTGTGTGTTGCCATGAAAACTCCTTTGCCGCATCTAGAACACTCTTTTTTTGATCTTTCTGTCTTGTCCCCTTTTACTTTGTAATATTTGTAAACATTAGGACTGGAACCCTTCTTTCCTCCCCTTTCTTTTTTCCCTGGCATTACTTAGTCTCTTCCTTTTTTTCTTCCTTCTTCATTTCTTTCTTTTCAGCTGGTGCTTCTTTCTTTTCTGCCTTGTCTTCCTTCTTCTCTACCTTCTCTTCTTTCTTTCCTGGTTCAGCTTCCTTCTTTTCCGCAGAATCTTTTGGTTCAGCAGGTGGTGCAGCTTCTTTTGCCTCTTCTTTTTCTCCACCGCCCTTTGCCTTGTCTAATCTTTTGAAAATTGCTGGCTTGACATGCTCTCTTGCAAGTTTTTCATCATCATAAACATAGAATGTGCCAGAAATCATCGGTCTTCCAGTGTGGTTTTTTAACATTATTGGAACGATTACCTTGCCCTCAAGTTTGAATTGCTTTGCTATCATGTCTACTGCTTCAAGCTTTTTCAGCTTGCCTGCAAGCCCCTTAAACGTACACGTAATCTCTCGTCTTAAGAGAAGCTTGTTTTGTACATCGCTTGTAGTCTCTATCATAGACATGTATTCAAATGCCGCGTGACTGTTCATATAAATCTTAACGGAGCTAGCTAACAAATTTAAGAAAACAAATCTTTGTTTTGTTATGGACCGTTTCATGATTCATCTAAAGAATTCAAAATATGTTCCATCTGATTCACACGATCTTCTTTTGCGAGCACGCGAATTAACATCAATTATGAAAATTACAGTAAGAGACATGAGAGTTTCAAGCAGATATTTGGAATTTGATGTTTCTGTACCAAAAGAAAGGTTGGAGCAGTTAATNNGGAGCGTGGAAAAAATCCCAAGGAAAAGAAAAAGAGTTGATCCAAGGAATAATACTTGTTGCTGCAGCCCTAGTTCATTACCAAAAAAATGAAAATGAAATCTGCCTTTCAATTTTTAATCGTGCACTAGAAAAAATTGGAAATGCTACAGGAAAATTTCACAAAATAGATGTGGACGCCTTGCGTAACAAAGTTTCATCTATGGTACGTGCTGCAGCTCCAGAAGCCTTTACGATTTAATGAGTCCGATTGCAGTTTTTATAACATCTGCGCCAGCAAGCATTCCTATTTTGCCTTTCTTTGCCTCTTGTTCAGTAAACCTTGTTGTGCCATCTTTTTTAATCGAATCTCCTGAAACTAGGACTGGCACGGGGTCTGCACTGTGACTCTTGTTTATACAAGGCGTAGAATGATCTGCTGAAATTACAATGGAAACTTTTGATGTATCAATGTTATTTAGTAGCGTTCCAAAAAATCGTTTGTCTATGTCCTCGATGTTTTTCATCTTTCCAATAGCATCTCCGTCATGACCAAAATCATCAGGACCTTTGATGTGAACATATATTGCATTCTGAGTCTGCATTGCTTTGGCTGCCACTCTTGCTTTTGCTTCATAGTCTGTTAAACCTCCTGCATTAAACGTCTTCATTTTCAAGACATTTGAAATTCCAATCTCTACTGGCATGTCTACGATGCAGGAAAAATTCATCGAATGCATCTCGTTGATGGGTGCAAGTTTTGGAAATCTGTTTCCTGCATCACGCAATAAAATGCTGTTTAAAAGTTTCTTACCTTGTTCGTTTCTTGCTTTGTTAATTTCGCTTTTTTTCATTATCGCAATAGATTGTTCTGTGAATTCATTGACTAGAGTTGCAGCAAGCTTTGCACTAGGAGACTCGTTTAGCGGAAGGCAGCGCTCTATCTTAAGATAATCTCCAACAGCTTTTGCAACACCCATGCCATCTATTCTTCCATATGATGGATCAGTGTTACTGATTTCAGAAGACAGAGGTTCTCCTTCACATCTTATTCTGACAACTACCCTGTGACCGATGGTGGGTGCAACAACTACTGAAGCATTGGGTTTTGAAAATCTTAAGAGACGTTCTATCTCAAGTGAAACACCCAGAGTGTCTTCTTTTTCTATCTTTCTTCCTGCCCGTCTGTCTGTAATGATTCCCTCATCATTTATGGTAGAAAAGTTGCCTCTCAAGGCAAGGTCTCCGTCTTGAAAATCTATACCTATCCCAATTGCTTCGATTACGCCCCTTCCGACATAGTCATTGTGTACAAACTTGTATCCTAGCATGTTGAAAACTGCGATATCTGATTGTGGTGCAATTCCCTTTCCCACAGAAATCACCTCACCTATTGTACCATTTCTTGCAATTTTATCAAGATTTGGAGTATTTGCAAAGCTTAGTGGCGTGGATCCTTTTAGATCAGGATGTGGAAGATCGCCTACTCCATCTAAAAGAACATAGATCATGTGAACATCGGAATTGTCAGTAATTTTTATCAGCTCACTTTTCGAGTTTAATGTGTCACAGATAAACGTTAATTTTTTAAATCGATCTTTGCAAAGGTTTTAAATTACTACCTCCTCGATGTAAACTAATGGGAGATCTGCGAAAAGATTACACAATTGAAAGATTTGTAATAGTTTCTCCAGACAATCATGTCGCTCAAAATGATTCAAAAAAATGCCCCTATTGTCCAGGCAATGAAGAAATGACAAACCCGTCTATGCTTTCTCTTGTTGCAAAAGATGGAATGTTGCAAAGACTGCAAGACAGCGAGGACTCTTTTGTCCGAAACTGGTCTGTCCGAGTCTTTGAAAGCAAAAATCCTGTAGTTGTTACAACTTCTGAAAATTCTTACACCGACAGGCCGCTTTACAGCGAGCCAGCTTATGGGTATCACTATGTTGTGGTCGCATCTGAAAAACACAAAGACTCTCTTTCAACTATAGGTACAGAACAGTGGTCAAACGTTCTAGTTGTTATTCAGGACAGATTGCGCTGGNNGGTGGACCAAGGCAGGTACTGCAGACTGAAGGCTTTCTTGCCTTTTGCCCCTGGGCTCCATCACACCCGTACGAATTTTGGATCTATCCAAAGAAACACACAACTAGTTTCTCAAAGATTACACAAAAAGAGATAAACGATCTCTCTTTGATCTTGCGTGCAACACTGGGTGGATTGGCTAATACAATGAAGAATCCAGCTTACAACCTGGTGTTTCACCTTTCACCAGAAAAGAAAAACAACAGACAGATTCACTGGCACATCGAAGTCTATCCACAGTCGGAGCCCTGGTCTGGACTGGAAAGAGGATACGGTGTCTTTGTGAACAAGGTAACTCCAGAAAAAGCTGCAGAAGAACTTGGATCTTCTTGCAGAAAAGAACTTGCTGGTTTG
This sequence comes from Nitrosopumilaceae archaeon, assembly GCA_013330055.1. GTDB lineage: Archaea > Thermoproteota > Nitrososphaeria > Nitrososphaerales > Nitrosopumilaceae > UBA8516 > UBA8516 sp8516u. The sequence continues at coordinate 1,630 of DUJB01000018.1, read as the reverse complement.
GTTGGCATTGTGTAAATAATTGTTGAATTTTTTTTAAAATAATTTATTTGTAATCTGATAAATTTGTTTTGGAATTATTTTGTCATTGTTTTGAGAAACTCTTGTCCTGCCTTTGATATTTCATCAGGAGTCATGTCTTTTTTGTGTGTTGCAATTCCCCAGATATGTCCAAATGGATCCTCAATAGAACCGAATCTATCTCCCCAGAAACCATCCATGACTGGCATCAGCGGTTTTGCTCCGGCAGAAACAGCTTTGCTAAATGTTGCATCTGCATCATTGACGTACAAGTAAATTGAGGAACCAGTTCCGCCAATTGATTGTGGAGAACGACATCCCATTCCCGGCATCTCATCAGCTAACATGACAATAGAATTTCCAATCATTATTTCTGCATGCATTATTGTTTTGCCATCAGGTCCTGGAAATCTGTAAAGTTCTTTTGCATCAAA
>DUJB01000018.1:0-1028 GCA_013330055.1 Nitrosopumilaceae archaeon | reverse complement strand
CTCATTTCCATTTTTGGGAGAACCCCTCTATAAAGGAGGAAAGCAATTGTTATGTATTGTTCCAAAATTGGATACGACTCGGTAGGGGAATAATAAGGAGTCCTGCCAGTACGATTGATATCTCAGTCCAAGAAAATTTTGTCCTTGATGCGATAGCCCAGATGGGCTTCAGGAAAGAGGATATTATGAAAGTAAATCCCAGCTCATACGATCTGCTTGAAATATGTTCAGAATTGAAAATGTTTGGTTTTAGTATCAGGTATCAAAAACTGCTAGAGAAAAATACGGATGGCTCACAACTCCCGACTGGTTACTTTCCTCGAAGAGGAATTAGGAACAATAAAAATAGTAACAATTTCTAAAAAAGCGAATTCTTGCCACAAAAATCGTCCTTTTGGTGAAACCGCTCATGCGTAACTAGAGATGTAAAGGGAAATCACACACTCCTCTCTTAATATCACAAAATAGAATTTTTAGTGTGTCTCATGAGAGGATCAAAACCAGAAGTCTGCATTGGTGTTAAGAAGGAACTTAAAAGAATAGAATGGAATACGGTAAAAAGAATTATTGTTTTTTTATACTATAACAATCATATAAAAAAGACAAGGATTGCCATGCAGTGCAACATGGCTTATGATAAATTTCTTCTCTATCTTGATTGGATGGAAATTATGGACCTTGCTAAACGAGAGTCTAGTCAAGATGGTTTTGAAGTTGTAAGCTTGACGGAAAGAGGAAGCAATCTTTTTTCAACAAAGTTCCAGGAAAATAAAATCGAACTTGAACGACAGATTCTTCAAGCCTAGAAAACTAACATAAAAAGATTATTCACTTCTGTAATGCTGTCCAGTGCAGTGCGTTTTCCTTAATACTCATTTCCAAAAATGGAAATGAGACAGCCATGGAACCATTAAACCAGAAAACAAATGAGACGGGACAGGAAAGTTCTCCCAAAGAAGAGACCAAACAACTGGTTTCGGATTCTGGAAACCTACCAACCCACATTTGTAACCTATGCAAAAAGGAAT
>DUJB01000022.1 GCA_013330055.1 Nitrosopumilaceae archaeon | reverse complement strand
CAAGTCCCATAGGATCTTTTCCTGCAGTAATTTCTAGCTTGTTTGCATCATTTAGGATTATGAGAGCTCGTCGTTTTACCTTTTCAGTAAGTCCAGCTTCGCTTGCTATTCTAGACATACATTTTACTGGATCCACTACCGGCATCTTTAGATCGAGTTCTCGTAAAAGGAGCCTATAACATCGTGAAACATCTTTTCTTTTGATATTTATTTCACTAGAGACATCGTTTAATGTTCTTGGTGTTCCACTATCCCTACATGCCGCATATAACGCAGCTGCAAGAAGACCTGGAATGGATCTTCCTCTGACAAGCCCCTTGTCAAGTGCCTTTCTGTAAATATAAGCTGTTTTTTCTATCACTGCGTCTGAAAGTGCAAGCTTGTCTTTTAGTCTTCCAAGATCACTAAATGCTTGTCTAAAGTTTCTGTCTGAAGATTCATGGGCCTGACTTCTACTGTCCCATGTTCTAAGACGTTCTATCGTACTTTTCATGGATGCAGACAATGGTTTTCCAGTTACATCCTTGTTTGCATGACCAATTATTGTAGCAAGTCCCATGTCATGCATTGCAAGCGAGGTGGGTGAACCTGTCCTGCTTTTATCATCATATTCATCCTTTGAAAACGAACGCCATTCTGGACCAGAATCATCAACGCGTTCAGCGATTACAAAACCACATCCTCCACAAAATCTTTCACCAGTCGTATTATCAGTTACCATGGAATTTTTTCCACAGCGTGCACAGCGCATACCTGTGTTGAAAGTTTGTAAAACCATATAATGTCAGATATTGGTGGATTATCACTCCATAAAAACCAGAGTATTCCGTAATTTTCTATAATAATCACTCATTATGCACACAGGAAAAAGGAAAAGACCTTTTTCAGGTCAGATTTTTTATCTTTTTGTCTTTTTTGCGCTTTTTGATTTAGCTTTTGATTTGGCTTTTGCCATGCACATCAAGTTTTTGCATTGCTATTAAGCGTGCTGAGATGATTCAATTTAGTCGTAATGTCAATTTTTGTATCATAATTACAATTTACATCCATTTTTATTGGGATACAATTCATCGGTATATCAGAAAGGAGGTGCAACGATGAGTTATAACGACGGCGGTTTTGGAAGATCTAATAGAGGATATGGCCGAGATAGAGGATATGGCGGTAATAGACGCTTTGACGACGGACCAAAACCAGTAGAAACAGGAAAAGAATACGATGTTTCCATAACGGAAATTAGCAGAAAAGGAGACGGTATCGCAAGAGTAGAAGGTTTTGTAATATTTGTCAAAAACGGCAAGGCTGGTCAGAACGCAAAAATAAAGATTACCCAAGTGGGTGGACGATTTGCTTCTGGTGAAATCGTAGAAAGTTCTTCACAACCTGCAGCAGAATCAGCAGCTGAATAAGCAGTCTGATCAATCCAAAAAACTAATTTTTTTCCAAATTTTTCTTTCTAATTCTATTTATTTACGAGTGTTCAAACAATAACACGTCAGCCAATCTATATAATAAGTTGGCAGTAATTTTTTTGCATGAAGGCTCTAGTCTATGAAGAATATGCTCCTGATGACAATTACAAACAAATTTTAAAATTAAAAGAAATTCCAGAGCCTAAGCCAAAACCTAAAGAAGTTGTTTTCAAAGTAAAAGCTGCTGGTCTAAACTATGATGACATTTGGGGAATGCGAGGAAAACCAATCCAGATACCAATGCCTCACATTTCCGGAACCGATGCTGCAGGAGAAGTAATTGCAGTGGGTGACGAAGTAAAAAACATCAAAATTGGAGACAGAGTTGTTTCCCATGGAAATATCTCATGTCGAATTTGTTCAGCTTGTACTGAAGGAAGAGAATATGATTGTAGAGATAGAAAGGTTTGGGGTTTTCAGACTGGACCAATGTGGGGAGGATATTGTGAAATTACTCACCTCCCAGAAGTAAACACTGTAAAAATACCAGACAATATCAGCTACGAAGATGCTGCAGCTGCTTCTATGACGCTGATGACATCATGGCACATGTTAGTTGGTAGAGCCAAGATCAAACCAGGTCAAACCGTTCTAATAATGGGAGGCGGTTCTGGCATGGGTACTTTTGGAATTCAAATTGCCAAGTTGTATGATTGTGATGTCATTACAACTGCAAGTTCGGACAAGCTTGGAAAATGCCTTGAGATTGGCGCAGATTTTGCAGTAGATCATAGAAAAGAAGATTGGAATAAAGAAGTTCTTTCCATTACAAAAGAGTTAGCCAAAAAGAAGAATCAACATCCTGGTGTTGACGTAATCTTTGAGCACATTGGAGGTTCACATTGGAATAAGGAATTAACTTTGTTAAAATATGGCGCAACACTTGTTACAACTGGTGCAACAACTGGTTATGATGTCAAGACAGATCTAAGACATGTTTTTTTCAAAGGAATCAATATCCTGGGTTCCACGCAAGGAACAAAAGCAGAATTGGAAGAATCAATGTACTGGATGTCAAAAGGAAAGATAAGATCAATAATTGATTCTGTCTACAAGTTTGAAAATGCAGTAGAAGCCCACACAAAGATGCTTAAAGGAAACGTTTTTGGCAAGATCTTGATGAAACCAGAATAAAATTTAGTGGTTTTAACTAGTTGAGGTAAATCTTTCTGAATATGAATAAGGTGCATAAAACATCGTATTTACAAAATCAGTAAACGTCGAATATTTTCATTGGATGGGATTTTCTGAGCCTCTAATGTCTAGTCCTTTTTTGGTCCTACCATTTCATCGCTTTTGACATCTTGATCCCATCGTCCACGATATCCTTTGACTAGTCCAACAATCCCGGAGCTAATCAATCCCATTACAACTATAAAGAAAATTATCTTGTTCTGCATTATAACACCACAATCAGTTGATATTGTTCCAGTTTCAGTAAAGTCAATACAGTTTCCAAACTCGTTTACCTGAACCGTAAATTCAAAAAAAGGTCCTCCAAGTATTCCTAGGATAAGAAAGCCAGCAAATACGAGTGATATTCCCAGCATAATAAAGCGAGTATCACTCATAACGTAATTTGTATCGTGTAATATTTAATGTTGTAATGATATCATCTCCATAGGTAAAATATCAGATGGTTTTTGGATGGGGCAAAAAAAGATCTACAAATGCTATAGAATCCACTCAATTAGCAAAACAAATTTCTTTAGATAAAATAGAGGGCATTTTACAAGAAAAAAAGGACAACATAAGTAACGAGATTATTGAAAAATCAAAATCAATTAGGGATAAAATAGAGACCGACCGAAAGAAGATCATACAGTTATTTTCACAGTTTGAATCAGACGATCTCGGAACACATGATGTCGACAAACATTTGAAAATAATTATTGAGAGAGGAAAGAATGCCGTAATTTCTGGAGTAAGAAAAGAAACCACCAAAAAATTAGACGAGATAAAAAAATATCAGGATGTAGTGAATCTGAATTCTGAGGTTGCACAGCTGCTTAAAAGAATTGGCGATATATTAGGTCCAAATTCAAGAGTAATGCATGTTTTTGCAAGAAAATATGCAGACAAACTTAAAGAAATTCTAGCAGATATTACCAAAACCAAAGCAGAACTGCAAAAACTTGTTAATGAATATGACAAACTTGATTTTGGTATTTCAAACATTTCAGAGTGGTCAAAAAAGATAATTGATTCAAAGAAAGACAACGAAGTAAAAAATAATATCATAGTAAATACAAAAGTAGAGATTCAAAATAGCAATAGAACAATTCAAAGTTTGGAAGAGGATATCAAGAATCTAAAATCAAGTAATATCTATATTGAATTTCTTAATATCAAAAAAGAACTAGAATCACTTGAAGTAGAAAAAGACAGAATAAAACACGAAATGGATTTCCAGTTTTCAAAAATTTCAAGACCACTTGGAAAGTATAGTTATGTCTCCTCACTTGAAAAACCGCTCAAATTAGTCATGGAAAAGATGAATGAAAATCCCTACGATGTCATTACTACTGAAACAAAGAATGCAGTAATTGAAGTATTGCAAGCAGTAATAAAATCAGTTGTTGCAGGTAACGTATCTGTCAAGGATACCGACAAATCAGTTGAGCAAATTGAAGAGACAATTACCAGATTAGATGAATTTTTAAAATTGAAAAACGATTTAGCAAATAACAAAAACGCACTAGAACAAAAGATTCAATTTAACAGCAAAGACCTAGAAGAAAAGGAAAAGAATTTTACCAGAACAAAAGAACGCAAAGCACAGTTAGAATCAGAAATTGCCAATCTTGAAAATCAAATCAATGAAACTACAAAACTCAAACCACAAATTGCAAAAAACATAGAATCAAAATTAAGTGAAATTTTAGGAACAAAATTTACTATAACTTGATTTAAGATTAATTAACTTGACAGGTAATCTTTCCTTATGATTTTTAAGAAACCAAAGATTCAACGCACCATTACTGTAACAAAAGAGACTCGCGATGGAATATTGACATTTTGTAAGATGAACCATCCAAACGAGGGAATTTTGATTCTTCGTGGAAAATCAAACAAGGGAAATGTTGTAATCGATGGTCTTGTAATACCTCCATTTTCACACCACGGGCCAACATTTGCAGGATTTCCTCATTCGTTTTTGCCTTTTGATCCAAGCTATATCGGAACTGTTCATTCACATCCAACTGGTTCTGCCCAGCCATCTGTTACAGATTTGCACAATTTTTTTGGTCTAGTATCAATGATTGTAAAATCACCATACGAGGATAACGACATTTTTGCTTATGACAGAGATGGTAACAGTCTTCCAATAGCAGTAAGGTAGTAAAAATTCTGACAAAAACTTATAAGCTTTTTGAAACAAAGTTAATTGTTGGATAGACAGTATAAGACATATCTAATTTTCCTTTTCGGTTCGCTTGCTATAAGTATTGGATTACAATATGTTCTAGGATTTCCATGGGGGTTGATAGCATCACTAGCGCTTTTCATACTATTTCCACTCATAATTAGGAGACGGGCTATGCGAAGGATGGGAGGGTATGGCGAAGGTGGAGGATTCTTTGGTCAAAACCAGAGTGTAAAATACATCTGTCTTACGTGTAATAACAAATACAAAGGTGGTGCTTGCCCACGATGTGGCTCCAAGATGAAAAGAGCAGATTTCTAAAAGATCACCAAACCACATGACTCTTGAAGAATTAAGGAAAAAAGCATTATTTCAAAATACTATAGATACTTGGATAATGGCATGCAGTGAAAATAATGCAGAGTGGTTTTCTGCACAAAACTACAAAAAATTCATAGATTATCTTTCTAAGAGCGGTCTTAAGATGCAAAAGTTTCCTCTCTGCATAAAAGAATCTGGCGGCATGTATGAAAGAGGAAAAGACAAGACACAGTTTGCAGAAATGCTATCACAAGAAACTGATCCTAATGCAGCCGCATATACTTTGAAGCTAAATGATGAAGTTATTAAATTAGTTCGTCAGTTCAAACCCTAACGCTTTAGTCTTGGATTTGCTATTTTATCCATAGCGCTTCCAATAAAAACAAACGCAAGGCCAGTAATTGCAATCATTATTCCTGGAGGCAGAATCCACCACCAAAGGCCACGAGCTGCAGCTCCAAAAGAGTTTGCATCATGAAGTATCTGACCCCATGTAGGAAAGGTAGGATCTCCTAGTCCCAAAAAACTTAGTCCTGCTTCAGTAGTTATTGCGGCAGGCACAGAGATTGCAATACTTGCAAAGGTATACGGCAATAGTTGTGGCAATATGTGCTTGAATATTATTTTGATATCTTTTTGTCCCATTATTTTGGCAGATTCAATATACTGTAAGGTTTTGATCTGAATAGCCATGCTTCTTGAAACCTTTGCCACACCAACCCATCCAAATATCACCAAGAATCCAACTATCAAAAATATGCTGTTACCTATGGTTACGGCTAAAATTATCAATAAAGGAAGTGCAGGAAGAGCGTAAATTACATCGTTAAAGCGCATTAAGGCCTCATCTGTTTTTTTGCCCTTGTAGCCAGCATATACTCCATAGATTAATCCAATTACAACCGAGCCTATTGCTACTGCAATTCCAATGAACAGAGCAAGTGGAGTTCCCCAAAGTAATCCAACAGCAAGATCACGTCTTAGCTCATCAGTACCTATAATTCCATACACTTTTCCCCCAAGAATCAACTTGGAGCTCTTGATGTCAACTATAGAATCAACATTATAGAAATTTACTTGAAAAACATATTTACCTTTTAAAATTTTGTTTTGACCAGTTTCAGAAAAGACGACGTCTTCTGCAGAAAGTAAGTCAATTGGAAATACAAAATTATTTGAGTTTTTTCTAAGATTTTTTTTCACAGAATCGTCTGTTGAAAAAATTTGTTCCGAGTAAATAAAACTGTCAGATTGTGGAAGTGATCTTGACATCAGATCTATCTTAAGTCCATCCGGTCGAGTTACTAACATTTTTAATAATGGAGCACCAGAATATTGTGCAGAATATTCAAAGATAAAATCACTTGGAAATCCATCATAAGAATAATCAATTACATAGTATTGTGAAATAATTGAAATTTCTCCAGTTGTTTGCGATGACGTTTGTGGATTTGTAAGGATCTTGTGTTCGGGAATTTTTTCTGAGCTGAAGTAGTTTATCCAAGCGGGCTGTGATGTTTTTGGATAATTTATCCAACTTGAAGGATCATTCCATTCTTTAAAAGTATCAACAGGAATAGTTATCACAGCAATTACTGACAAGGCAAAAAGCATCCCAAGTATACCTATTCCCGCAAGTCCGATCTTACTTTTTGAAAATTCATGAAAAATTTCTTTTCTATTCATCCTGTCCTCACTCTTGGGTCGAAATAGGCATACAAAATATCAGCCAAAAAAATGCTTCCAAGGAAAAATGCAGTAAGCACATAAGTTGCCCCTATTATCACAGGCAAGTCCAAAACATTAATTGCTTCAAAGTAGAGTCGCCCCATGCCGGGCCAATCAAATACTGCTTCTGTAATTATTGCACCTCCAAGAGATCCTGAAAGGCTTAGTGCAAGAACGGTAACAATTGGTGGTGCTGCATTTTTTAGTGCATGTCTATAAAGTATCTTTTTTTCTGGAATTCCAATAGCTTGTTTTGCAGTTATAAAATCTTCCTGTAAGACTCCAATCATAAAGTTTCGTACAAGATAGGCCCATGCACCAAATCCAATCAACACTAGTGAAATAAGTGGAAGTGTCATATGGTACAACAGTGCTACAACATATCCTGGATCAGTGACAGGGATCAATGGAGTTGCTCTTGCAGGAAATATCTGATANNGCACCAAGAAATATTCCAATCAAAGAAACAATTATGGTTGCAGTAGTAAAAAGTAAAATCGTTCGTGGAAGTTTTTCAAGCAAAATGTCTTTGACATCAGAGGAACCAGAATCGCTTGTAAGAAATGTTGCATGGCCAAAATCAAGGAGTAAAATTTTGTACATTGTTAGACCTAGTCTTGGTGGCGAATACCAAGGTTCATCCAGACCAAGTACCTTGATTCTCTGTTCAATCTGGGCGGTTATAAAAGAATCAAGTTCGTCTGGACTTGCAAAGCTAGCAACCAATTGTTTATTGTCAGTGACTTGCTGTCTTACTTCAAAGGTCACGCTTTGTTTTAAAATGGCATCCATATTAGAGCCAACAAGCGCTATTGTAACTAGAAGCGTAGCCATTAGAACTCCAAACATCGTTACTGCCCTAGTCAGAAGATATCGTTTGAAGCTCATTTTGCCATCATTTACTACCCATAGTTAATAACAAAGCTATTGTTGTCTCCTTTTTCTTTTTAGTACAATGAAAATTCCTATGATTATTGCAATAATTACAATTACTGGCATAACATAGTCCTGCTCCACAGACAAAATTTCTGATTCAATATTCAATCTTTCAGGAGGTGCAGTGTATTCGCCTTTTATCCCCAAAAAGCTAGTGCGAAATATGTCAGGTCTCAATGCAGAATCCGATACGGAAAATATCTTCAAGTCGTTTGCGCCTACGCTAAAAAGTGCGGTCTTATCCTTTGATAATATAATATCGATTTTGTTATTCTCAGATTTTTTTGTTCCTGACGCAACAACTTTGTTGTCAGCATTAATAAAATAATAGTAAATTGTAGATTCGTCATTAACAAAAACAGGAATTGTTATTTCTTTTCCTATTGATATAACGTCGGGTATTTCAACATGATTTATTTTAGAAAGTTTTACGTTTGCAAAATCTTTCCAGTATCCTGCCTCAAATGGATATGTTGGATCATCAAAAGCATGAATCGTAATAGTTCTTGCTTCAGGCGAATAATTCTCAAGATAAAACGGGCCATTGCTAATTATTGCATGATTTTTTTGCGCAATCCATGATATTGAGGAATCATATCTTGAATCATAGTATGAAGGATCAGATTCAAAAGTTGCAAGTGCTGGTGGAACAAAATTTGATTGTTTGAATTCTTCAAGATTTGATTTTATCATGTTTGCATCATCTGGCACAATTAACGAAAGCCATTCAACGTCATTACCAATAGCATTTGATCTTGAAAATGCGGCTTTGCCATCAGTGACAGATTTTTCCATTGCAAACATTATCTCCCAAGGCATACTTGCCCACACTCCTGCAGAATCTGCAATCTCTGCCTCATCAAAGTGCCAATAATTTTGATAGACTTCGATGGTATCCTTGTCAATCACCCTTACTCCAACAAGCGTTTGTGCAGCCTGGTAGGCTTTGGATGAATATTCAGAATCACATGTCTTATCTTCCTCTGTCTCACACGTCCATTCATACAAAAAATAAATCGAATACATGAGATCATTCATGTCCATTGGTTGACCATTGTGCCAGTTGCTAAACTTTAGATTAAATGTTACCTTGGTGGTAGCTTGATTTCCTTTTCCTACTTTGATCCAACTTTGTTGGGTAGAATTCCACTTTATTGCATCTTCTGGAACTACAAGTTTTTCAGTAGGTCCTGGCGCCTCAACATGCCATTGTGTCCTAATTGGAATACTAACCCCGGTGTATGGATGTTTGAATATCAAAGGTTCAGAAACATTATCCCATATTGCCCTGCTGTAAAGATCGCTTAATCCACCTATCGGATTCCATGCGCCTTGGTAGATCTGTTTTACTCCAATTTTTACAAAATCAGAATCACTTTTTACATTTATTGGTGTGAATCTGCTTGGTACCCCAGCACCAAAGTCATTTACTATTCCTCTAATTCTATCATTTGAAACATATTGATCAATTTTGCTTGCAAGAAATATCCTTACAGATTCTTTTACTCCCATGTTTGTTGCTTGTTTTAAAAGATCCGCACGTTCCTGGGCAGATGTAAAGTTACCATTGAAAACATTCATCGATAAAGAATCAATTGTATCATTTTTATAATTCCAGTATGATGGATTGCAAAATCCCGGCATGTTACAGTACCATGGAGAATACATCTGAGCAGTTACAAGTGAGTCATATTTTACAAACGCAGATCTTCCTGCCCATCCTTCAGTGTAGATATTCCATTTTTGTTCAGCAGGATCGCTTCCATAAACTATAGAAAAAGCCTTGTTAAGATCCCCAAAATCTTTTTTCACTGTAAACCCAAATTTCTCTAATTGCGATGAAAGAATTTCCCCAATTGATTTTCGTACTGGATCATCACTTCTGATAAAAATTATTACCTCAATTGGTTTTGAATCATAAAACCACTTGTCATCAATTTTTTCAGCCCCAGATGTGACAAGAGCATTAGAAATCATTTCTTCTGCAAGTTTAGGATTGTATCTAAAGTTAAATGATTCAAGTTCCTCTAAGACAAGAAGATAATCGGGATCAAACGGATTGTATGCTGATATCATGGTAGTACCATACCCTCCAAGAAATTCGTTTACAATCAATTCTCGGTCGATCAGATAATTAAGTGCAAATCTTACCTCATGTAATGAGAATGGATTGAATTTATCAGAGGTGGCTGGATTTACAAGAATACTAAAAGATCCACCTGTCGACTGGAATACGTTCAGTCCTTCTCTTGATTTAGCGTCCTCAATTCTGTCCGAAGAGACTCTATAATAATAGATGTCCAAGTTTCCATTTCTCACTTCTTCTAGTGCTGTGTTTTCGTCCACGTATTGGATAAACTGCACTTTATCAACAAAAGTTCCTTTATCAGCAAAAGCAACAACTGAACCAAAAACAAAGATAGCCAGTATCACTATTAGAAAGAGTTTCATTATTTGACTGATTGAAACTGTTTTTAATCTTCTTTGGTTTGTATCGTTCTATATCATCGACATGGGCTTAGATGATCGCATTACAAAGATGTTAAATACTTGAAAAAATTGATCTTCCCAAATTTTTACCATTTTTTACCATTTATTATTAAAATGTATATAATAGAATGAGAAAATCTGCTCTATTGAATCTCCAAACTCTAGTCAGAGGAATTGACGGAATAATTCCTGGAGGCATTTCGATTAAGGATTTTTCTGTGGTCACAAGAACGGATGAAGAAACTGCCAGGAGTATGCTTGATAGTTTCTTACAGAATGGTATAGGGACGTATGAGGATCATCAGGTTTTCTTTGATGAAAATGACAGATTAAAGACTTGCCTTTTAGCAATACGCATGGGTGCACCTGTTGATGAGGTCTCAAGATCTCTTGATTGGAAAGATTTCGAATCACTTGCTGCAGAAATTTTAGAGGCTAGTGAGTTTGAAACAACCCGGAATCTAATATTAACAAAACCAAGAATGCAGATAGATGTAGTAGGTGTAAAATCAGATGTTGCAATACTAATTGATTGTAAGCACTGGAAAAGAGCTAACCAATCATCTTTAGAAAAAGCAGTAAAAAAACAGATAGAAAGAACAAAGCGTTTTCTTAAAACCGAAAATGTCAAGACCGCAATTCCTGCAATCGTCACCTTATATCAAGAAGAATTAATGTTCATAGACAAAGTTCCAGTCATTCCAATTTTTCAGCTTAGTTCTTTTTGTGAAGAGTTTTATGGAAATTTGGATGATCTTAACACATTAGAACATAGTTAAGAAAAAGAAGATGGTAGTTCCTATCAAAAAAGCCTGCGTTATTCTCATTGTACGATCAAGCGATTTTGAATAATCTTCAAGAAGTGTGGTTCCCATGATCTTAACATCTGTTTGATGTTGGAGTGCTTCAAATGAAGCCTCGGAAATGTTCTGTTCTGCTTTTTTAGCCAGATCTAGATACCAAGAGGATGCGTCTTGAGGCGTAGACAGGCTACCAAATGTAAAGTAACCGTGTTTGTTTCTTGCCTCTTTTGTTTTAAAGTGAGTGTCAGATGTGCACATTTCAATCAAGTTGTATCCATTTTTTGAAAGGGAGTTTACAATTTCTTCACGAACGCCATTTTGCATGTTATTAGAGTCTGACCATCCAAGAAAGAATTTCTCATCTCCTATTTTCATGCACAAGATTCCAATGCCACCAGGTCCAAGGTCATCTGCAAGAATTTTTTGATTTTCCAAGTTTGCAAATCCAATTTCTAGTGGTAAGGTTTCTTTTGTTATCAATGTATCAAGGTTTGATTTTGCGGCTTTGAAAAGATCATCAGCATCAGTTGGCGATATTTCTTCTCCCATTGCGTTGTGGCTATCAACAATTAAGAGTTTGTCAAAGCCACGATTTGTCGCATATTGATCTAGTTCATTTTTTACATAAAGTGGAACATCTTCCATTCCGTGCGGAGATAACGACAATATGAGAACCGCTGTCTTGTCAAACAACAGGCCAACCGTTCTTGCATTATTTACCTGGACGGTAACTGGTTTTGTACATTTGTTGCCCCGATCAAAGACAGAACTATTTGCAAAGCTAGCCAAGTAAGTATCAACTTGAGATTTTGATGGCAAGTTAAGAGAATGATCAGAAATGCTGTGCATCACCATTGCAGATGAGTTTAGGTTTTTGTATATCTGATATGGAATGTTACTTCCACCTATTGGATGAAACGGTCCTGGGTGAACGTCTGGTAAAACGAGCCTAAACTCATTGTCTTTTGTCTTGAATCTAATTTGAAATGTTGAAACTTTGGATGGTTGAGAACGTTCCTCTATTAGACGTTCCATCTCAGAAGGATTATTCCGTGTCCATGCTGCAACGTATGCTTGTAATACCTTATGTGTGCTTGGAACTTTGGGACCACCGGCTCTGTCTGTTATTATAGTCCAAATTGTTCCCACTGTCAAAAAGATAATTCCATATCCAATTGCTTGCAAGTCAGTAAGCATTGGAATCCAAAACTGATATGGAACAATAACAAAAAACATTGCAAGGGGTTGCATCAAGCATATCGCCCAAGCCAGCTTTACTTTTGCACCAATAACTGAAGTAAATATCCCTATTCTAAAACTTGCAAACAAAAACATCCCTTCAGTAAGATATATTGGCAAAAGTTCTGGCTTAGAAAATAAAGGTACAGAAATTAAACCACCTAATGCTGTTACAAGCCATAAAAGACTTCCAAATCCTGAAACGTGTCTAACTTTGGATTTTTCTGTATGTAAAAGATGAGCATCAATAATTTGTGTGGAAAGTAGTACACCTATTGTTACAAACAGATGTATGAAAAACTTGTCATAGTTTTCAAAATATGCAAGCTCTGCCAATAGTACAAGTATTGATGCAACAACAACGGAAACAAAAAGGGAAAGATGTGGAGAAGAAGGAGTAAGCAGAGTCAGTGAGTATCTCCTATGAATATTGGAGACATTGTCAGCGTTTTCAGTCATGGTAGGAAGAACAATTTTAGAATCCAAGAGACTACAATCAAACTGGTCGGGATAGATACTACTATCTCAGGTCGTACACGATATCCCTTAGTTTCATCCTCAAAGAACCTCAAAAGACCGGCGCTTGATGCAGGCAGAGGTGCAGATTTCTTGCTAGCCATGGTTGTCTTGGAGGGCAAGATTTTTACATAAATACTTTTTGTGTTATTTTTTGAGTTTCTCTATTAATGCCATTAAATCTGTTATTGATTTCATTATCTGCTGTTGTTTTTGGTGATCTTTTTCATGCTCAAGTTCCTCATAGAGTTCCTTTAGTTTTTGTTCAAATTTGGTAAAGGGGGTATTTTCAGTTTTTTCCTGAACAGGAACGTCTTCTTCTTTTGCTTCTCTACCACAATTTACACAAAGTGCATGGCCATTTTTCATTACTCGAACCCCTTTACAGTAAGGACATGGATCGCTTATTAGAGTGGCACCTTTAAGGAGCATCTCTACAGCTTTTTTGGTAAGATCCTTTGACATAAATCTTGTTTGCAAGTCCAAGTAAAAAAGATAGATACGGACAAGGCTTAATAGTGGGAAAGCGACTTTTTATTTTGAATGGCGGTTATCTGCAATACATGCGGACTTCCTAATGATTTATGCGCCTGTGGGGAACTTGAAAAAGATGCAACTCAGATTGTTGTTCGTATAGAAGAAAGACGATTTAAAAAGAAAGGAACCATGATCGAAGGAGTAAATCCAAAGATGAATGATCTTGATAAAGTAGTAAGAGAGTTAAAAGCGAAGTATGCGTGTGGTGGCACGGTAAAAGATGGTTACATACTTCTTCAAGGAGACCATAGAGATACAATCAAGGGAACTTTGGTAAAGTTAGGATTTCCTGAGTCTAGCATAGAAGTTCATTAGTGGATTTGCGAAGCGATAAACTCTTCAAAGCTCTTTGCACGCCATATTCTGCATTAACATCAGTGATATTTGGGTTGATGATAGTTTCCTTTCCTATCGGAGCATATGTAGTTTTTAATTCAGACATCGGCAAGGAAATAATTTTTGATTTTCCTATTGATGGCATTGATGTTTTTATTGCTGGGATAGGCCTAAAGATTCCCATTCAATTCGAGCTAGGTGATGGTTTCATTATAGTATGGTGTGTTTATCTGGTTTTGTTTGCAGTCTCTATTTTTGGTCCTAAAACTAATTTTTCTCACGCGCTTTCTTCTCTAATAAGTGATGGGTTGCACAATATAAAAAATAATTATCTTCTTGGTATGCTAACTTGGTTTTCAATCTTAATTGTAGTGTCTGTTATTATAGATTCTATACAACAAAGTTTTGGAATATTTGTAGAACCACCAGAAGTAAAAAACAAGTTAATTCAGTTTTTTCTCATAACAGAGTCACCATTAATTGAAGAAATAGGATTTAGGATGTTTCTTATTGGTTTACCACTTTTTGCAATGTTTGCCACAAAAATATCAATTGGAAATTTCGTCAAGTCATTATGGCATCCCTCACAGAATCTAGAAATTACAAATTACAAAAAAGTATTAGGTCTAGTCATTGTAGTCGGAATATTTTTTGGAGCGGCACACATAATTTCTGGTTCGCCATGGAGTACAGGTAAGTTTGCTCAAGCCGCTATAAGTGGGGTAATAATAGGATGGGTTTATGTCAGACATGGTTTAGCTCCAGCGATTTTACTTCATTGGGCAACAAATTATTTTATATTTTCATATATTTTTTTCATGTCGGACATGAATCAACCTTTAAACGAAACATCAAATCCATTTCTTAACACACTTGAAGTTTTATTTTTGATCTCAGGAACATTAGCTATAATTATTTTCATCTTAAATTATTTTAAATCAAAAAAAGAACAGACTGCATTGTTATAACTTACAAATCTTGAATTATTTTTAAAATCGAAGGTTTGACATATTTTGAAATGTATTGTAGATCAGATACCTCGTCTACATCAAGCATGATTCTTCTTATTAAAACAAGTGCTGATGAAGCTGCGATTTCCTGTGCTGTACTAAGATGAATTTTGTAGCTGTCTTCATCGTAGTGTGTTTTCATTAAATTTACAGGAGTACGAAATAAAGCATTTGTACCATCAAACTTTCTTGAAGGAACAACAAGCGCGCATTTTTGAGAATTTTTAAAATTAAACAAAGTCTGGATATCATCTGGTTGCATTATTGGTATATCTTGAGGGAACACAAATGAAGCGTCAAACCCATCATTTAGAAAATATCCATCTGCCAAAGAGACCGCATTATTTACTCCCAATTCTTTTTCGTCTATGATTTCTATGCACCCAAATCTTTTCCCAATAGCAAACGCCGCTTCATCTTTAGTTACAAGCGCAGTCTTTTCTATTAGATTAGATTTTGAAATCGTACTTAGGACCTCCTCTAGCATTAACTTGCAGATAATCTCAGTTTTTTCAGGAGAAAGGTTAAGTCGCTTTTTAGCCCTTGAAAAAGTTTTTACAGGAACTATCGCTGCAGTTCTAAAATTAGACATGCATTTGTTTTAGAATAAATGAAGCAAGTGCATCTTCTTCAATTTTGTCTTTCATTTTTATTTTAGTTTCATACACATGCATGTCTAGGTTTTCGATCTTTCTTGTAAGTAATCGATCTGATGAATCTATTACCATATGTGATGCAACTTCTGAATACATCTTGGCAAGTCCATAAGCAGAAACTTCCATTCCTGCTGCTTCCATGTACTTTACGGCAGGGCCACTAATTGCTTTGTTACCAACAAGCGGACTCACAACAACAACTTTCTTTTTTGATTTTGAAAGTTCCTTCTTAATTCCTTTAATAGACAAAATAGGCCCTATACTAGTAAGTGGATTACCTGGCGCAATTACAACCAACTTTGCATCATGGATCGCATTAACTGCTGCAGGATTTGCGCGTGCCTTGTCAGCACCAAGATATTTTATTCCATCTACTTTGTCTTGACCCCTGTATTTTACCCAGTATTCTTGCAAGTGAAGTTCGCCTTTGTTTGTCACAATTCTTGTTTCAACACTATTGTCTGTTACAGGAATTATCTTAGTATCAATTGCAAATTTTTGACACATCCAAGCAGTAATATCGGTTAGATTTTTGCCATTTTTTAGCATGTTAGTTCTTAGAAGATGAGTTGCAACATCTCTATCACCAATCTTAAACCAAGTTTCTTCCCCAAGTATTTCCATTTGACGTAAAAATCCAAAAGTGTCTTTTTTTATTCCCCAGCCTTTGTCGATATCAAGCAAGTCAGCAAGTCCATAAAGAATCGTATCTATGTCAGGACATACATACAGGCCGTAAAGCCAGTAGTTGTCACCGACGTTTGATATAACATTGATGTCTCTTGTTTGTGAAGAAATTCCACGAACAAGTTTCACAGAACCGGTTCCACCAGCAAGTATTGTTATCATTTTCTAGTTCACCAAGATTTGTTTATGAAGATACATGCACAATAATAATTTTGCTAGATGACCTCAAATTATTAAACCAATACATTTTGAAAAAGAAGATTTATTACACTCAGCAAAAGCAGTTTCCCCGTGTCAAGAAGTCTGATTTTCTCAGTTGGATTAATTGGCCTTTTAGTTATTGGTAGCATTTCCCCTATTTGGGCAGCTCAACTCGATGCAAGACTAAGCACACATCTAACTGAGGTACAACCTACTTTCAAATTCTTAAAGACAGTCTTTATAGAATATCCAGATGGAGGAGAAATTTCAGAATTATTGAACGGTGAGGATGTTTTGGTAAGTATCGAGGCAGACAAAGACACCCCAGGTGTTTCTGAACTCATACAAAAAATGAATTCTAATTTACAAAGTATAGACAGCACTGTTTTTGTTACTGATTTGAAGTTAACATATAGAGCTCATATCCAGGGTCAGGGTGGACAAGCTGCAGTAGATTATAAAGTAACCCTCGTACCCACAATGACAAACTATCTTTTACGTCCAGCAGACGATACAAATTCAGCTCTTATTGACTCTCATTGGAGAGGAATAACAGTAAAGGGGCCAGTAACAATAACAGATGCAGAGCATGGTGATGTCGATATTAATACATTGACAGGGTTCTTAAAGAAAGAGGTTCCTGAAGTCTATGAAAAAATATTAGGTACAGAAGGGGAAACTCTTTTGAATGATAGTTTGATCGATGCAAGTGGAATATTGTCTCAACCGCTTTCCAACTGGCATCATCTCTTTGATCCGTCTGGAACAATTTCAGAAACAGCCAAGTGGGGATACAAAGAGAAATTAGTAATTACAAGTTTTACCATGGGTGAAAGTAGCCTAAGAGAAGGAATTCAAACTGAGAAAGAAAAAGAGGTAGAGTTTACCACTGATAAAAAATATGTAATTAGAACAGTAGAGTCAGCAAATTCTGCAACTATTTCAATAGACGGATTTGTTACTGATGTTACAGTAGATGAGGCAGAATACTTTGGCTCTAGTCCCAAAGTACCAGAAGGTTATGCAACAACTTCTACTGGAGGATTTCCAGTAGGTGTAATGTACGGAATGGCAGCCATGGGTGGTGCTGTTGCAGTCTTTGTTTTAGTATGGAGCGATAGAAAGCTCAAAAAACAAAGAGGCCAATAAAATAAAAGTTAGTGCGTGCCAGCCGTAACCCTCCTTCTGTTTTTACGAGATTCAGCTATGCGGCCTACCTAAACAAAGTGCAGTCCTTATAGTTTTGTTTGGCCTTGCTCCGTGTGGGGCAGCTCTTTCATTCTTTGCCGGAAACCTCAGGTTTTGCCATCATAGTACGCCGGGTCAGATCTTTTTCTGTTCTGGAGCCAACCATCTCTGATTATCCATCTCTGGATCACACTTACTGCATGGAGGGAGGAGTTTCCTCTGCCTTAGCAGTAGCTCGTGCACCAGCTCGCACTTGTAAATACAAAGTAAAAATTTCTATTTTAAGATTGTTAATACTATCTGTGTGTTAAATTACATTGTTGGTGTAAAGTAATCTTCATCAGAACGAGCTTTTGCCCGTTTCATTCTAATGAAAAAGATCAGCCTTAGACCATCCAGATACATTCTATAAATAAATCGGTTTTCTCTGAGTCTAGGTGCAATTACATTCCAGAAATATCTAGCTTGTATTCCTGACAACCTAGAATCACGTATAACAAATACTGTCTTTGGAGATTTTTCTATAACCTCCATTGTTTTTGGGCTAAAGGCTTGGTCTGATTGATTCCCTGCTCCAATTATTATTATTTCTGGTATTCCATTGTCAAAATTCTGGAGAAGACTTTGTGTCACATTATCTGTTTGTGAATAAACTCTTTCTACTGGAATTTTTTTCATGTCAAGATCAAACATCCTTTCATTAATTCTACCCAAAATGTCACGTTCTTCTTCAGGAGATTCAACAACGCCCCTAACAATTCGTATTTTACTGTTTAATGAATTTGAGACAGAATTTGCAATTTCCAATCCAAGATTTGAATGTCTTCCTTTATCATATGACACCACAATGTTTGCCAATTCCTTTTCAAAGTTTTCTTTGATGTTAACTCCAATAATATCACATGTGGTAAGGGAGAGTAGTTTTCTGTTGCTCCGTAGACTATGAAAGTCCATAATAAGTAGATTAATTCCTTGCTCCTCAACTGTTGCAAGTATGGCTTCAGTAGTATCATGTGAAAGCCTTACAAGATATCTATGCTCGACAGATTTTGGCAGCACTTTTTTTAATTCATCAAAAGACTTCATAGCAGGTTCTGCAAATCCTTGGGCAGAAGACAAAGGAAGTTGTATTGGAACTATTACCGCATTAAGAAATAGAATTTCACCATCTTTATCTTGTGCCAGGGCAGAAGCTATTTTTGCTAACTTTTCTGCACTAGATGGTTGGTAAACGATCATTATACGGTAGTCTTTCCTTTCTTGTGGGCCTTCACTTGCTACTAATGGTGCATAGTGTTCTAGTTCCTTTTTAATAGAGTACACTTTGTAAATTGAGAACCCAATTATTACCCAGATTATTGCAATTAGCCAGCTAAGCGGATTATAAATTAAAAGATATATCGCTAAGCCTATCGTAGAAAAAACTCCAATTAGTGGTAAAAATGGAAAGAGTGGAGTCTTAAATCCATAGTCAAGTTTGTGACCATAGAGTCTTCTGATTGTTATTGCCGCCACGTTGACTTGAGCAAAGAGAAACAAAAACATCACACTTGCAGCTAAAGCAATTTGTTCCAAGGGTAACAATACCGCTAAGATTATCATGATGAATCCAGATGCAAGTGTTGCAAAATATGGTGTTTTGTACCTTTGATGAATTGTACTAAATTTTACAGGAAGATTGTATTGCCTCCCCATTGCAAATGCAACTCTGCTTGATGAGAATGTTGTAGCGTTTAAGGCAGAAAGGGTTGACACGAGTCCGCCTGCAAGAACTATGAGAGCGCCAAAAGGTAATAGAAATTTTGCACCTTCTGCTATTCCAAGTTCTTTATGCTCACCTATAAACTGCCATGATGCTTTTCCAATTTCTGCTGAATTTAAACCACCAATGAATACAAATGCAAATACAATGTAAAGAGTTACAACAACTCCTAATGAAATGAAAATTGCTCTAGGAATGTTCTTTTTTGGATTTTTTACTTCTTCACCAGTTTGTACTATTATTTCGTATCCTTCAAACGCAATGAATGTCAGACCCATAGCAATAATCAAACCAATACTTCCATTTGGAAAAAATTCTTCAAAATTCGTTGGCCAATTAGGATTTGTAAAGGCCATTGCAAACAAGCCTGCCACAATAAGAATTCCAATAATAGCGAGTTGTGAAAAGGTAATAGCGTTACCTATTTTTCCAGTGTCTGAAACTCCTTTGACATTAATGTAAGTAAAGAGTATGATTACAAGAACTGCTATTAATTTATCAGGAGGAATACCACCAAGAAAACCTGCGATCCCAGTAACAGTAAGCAGATGACCAAAGAAGGAGCCAAAAGCAACAGCATATAGACTTCCCGCAATCATGTGACCAAACCATGCCATCCAACCGCTGATGAATGCATTTGGCCTTGGAAGACCCTCTCTTATCCACTTGTATCCTCCACCAGCTTCAGGTAATGCAGAACCAAGTTCAGCATATGTCAGGGCTGTGAACACAGTAATTATTCCGTTTATCAAAAAAGCGATAATCAGAGCAGGTCCTGCTTCATGCATACCAGGACCTACCAGTACGAATATTGCGCCGCCGATCATTGCGGCAATTCCTACCATAGTTATATCTAGTAGAGAGAGACTGCGAACAAGACCTGATGATGACTTTTCAGTAGACATATCCTATCCGTGTGGAAAAAATGGTTGAATAAATCTCTACCCGTTGACTAATACGCCTGGTAAAGGAGAAAATCTTTTGGCTTTAAACCAAAAGGTGGTATTCTTTTGTGATAGATCTGATCTCTTCTTCAGAATTTGCTTTAGAATAGTCTTCAAGAAGATTTTGATTCAACTCATAAAAAGTGTGACCCCATTTGAATTTGCCAAGAAGATCTAGCGCAAGACTTTCAAAACCCATGATAAAGGCAGCTCCTGCGATAGCTTCAACTGTTGTGAGTTTGTTAAGTTTTGAGTAATTTACTGGATTTCCTGCTAGAAGGGGCGGTAGTTTTCTTGCAATGCCAAGAAATTTTTTTGTAAATGTTTTTCCTGCCAACTCCCAAGAACAGTCAATCCCTGTTATAGAATCTACAAGAGAAACATCACTTCTCAAAAGTGTTTTTTGTGCAAATGGGTCTAACAGCAATGTATTCGATAAAGTTGTTCTAACACTTGTCGCAAGTTTGAATTTTACAATTTTTGCCGCTGTACATTTTTTTGGATCATCCTGCTTAAACATCAATACTTGCACTTGCATCGTGTATGTTTACTCTATAGAAGTATATGAAATCTTGTAGTAGAATCTAGAAATTTGTTTGTCTTTTATTATTTCCACGTTCCAGTCACCTTCAGGAATTGTTCCATCTTTACCTTCTGGCAAAATTGTGAATTTTTCTAATTTTGTTCCATGCCCGCTATATCTTATCTTAAGATCAGTATCACCTACTTTAACAATCTTATACAAGGAGCTGCCTTCTCGTGTAGATTTTGTTATTTTACAATCATCGTCTTGCCCTATAAGGCATGTTCCGTCACCAGAGGTCACCTTAATGTTCACTTTGGATTCATCACCTACGTTTACACGTAGTATTCCTTCAACAAGTGTTGGTACAAACATTTTTTCTCCAACATCTTTTGCCTCAACCGTTATTGGGATTGAAGAGTCTGTGATCCTGTTTACTACATCGGTTAGTTTCTTAGGTACAGCAGGTTTGTTTGTATCAGTTGTTGATTTATCTGCAGGTGGTGCAATTATCTCAGGCGGCAATTCATTTACCACTTCATACAAAACAGTAGTTGAGTCAAAGTCAGTATCAGCTTCTACTGTGTAATTTCCAAGATTTTCATTTTGAGGAATGGCATAATCAAAGTGGAAAGAACCCAACCCATCAAATTTCACAGTAGCATCAGAAATTAAAACATAATCTTTGGTTATCTTCACGTCTACATCAAAAACTGATATTATCCTACTTGTTTTTCCCGATACCTTAACAGTTTCTCCTGGTAGATATTTTTCTTTATCAGTTTCTAGAAGTAAAACTAGAGGAATGTCTTGGCCGATATTGAATCTATCATCAACTTTAAAAACAGCCTGGTCTTTTTCATTATAATATTTTGCAGATATTTTGTATTGTCCAGTCTTAAAAACACCTGGAACTAGTTTTACTGAGGTTTTGAATCCACCATCCGCACCAAGATCTGGAGATGCTGTGAAAACTACTTTGTTTTTTTCATTTTTTACTATAATTTCTGGTTTTTGATTAACAACCAGTCCTTCTGTCCCAGAAACTTCCTTTATCACACTACCAGAAATATTGACAGTTTCTCCGCTATGATATACGTCCTTGTCAATTTCAATCATTAGTGGCTGTAATTTTGGTTCTGATTCCGGATCTTTTGATACTTTAAAGAATGCATTTGTTTGATCCGAGTCTGAGCGTACTGTTATTTTGTATAGCCCATAAACAGTGCCACGCGAGGGTACTGTCCACGACCATGAAAATTGCCCTTTATCAAGTGTTACACCACCCTGTGTAGTTTTGCCGTTAGGATATGTCAGCAGTATGGTGTAGGATGACTGAGCAGTAAAGGTGGAAACACCACCTGTTAGTGTTACCTTTTCGCCCACGCCGTATACCTCTTTATCTGTAGAAGCAATAATTACTACCCCACTACTTCTGTCAAGAGAATCCTTTACCTCAAATGAAGTGGAAGCATGGTCATTGCCATAAACTGCCTTTAGAATATATTTTCCGCTAGCAAAAATATTTCTTGAGATTGAACTTGATACCTCAAAATTTCCTGATGCATCGGGTATTCCAGTAAAAGAATATCTTGCATCCTTGTCACCTGCAGTCCCTCGAGGATCAGCTTTTGAAATTATTGGTGTCCCATCTGCGTTAGCAACCGAGATCAGCACTACTTGACTTACATAATTTTTTATTTCTGCTACTTTGCCCAAGATAACTATCTTGTCACCAATGTTATAGGATTCTTTGTCAGTTGAAATCAAAAGTGGCTTTGACTCTAATTCGACAAAATCGTTTGGATTTTCCACTACATTAAAGGAACTTTCTGCAGAACCGATTTCACCGAATATCTTTACTTTGTAATCACCAAATCGTTTTTCGTCGTTTGGAATTTTGAATTCGTATTTGAAGGTGCCGTCTCCTTCTAGTCTGAGAAGATCCTTGACAACAAAGGTATCGGTGATATCTTTGCTTTTATAGGATTGTACAATTTCTAGATCAAGAGAAGAAACCCAGACTTTGTTGCTTCGTCCACTAATTGTTACAACATCTCCTAGTCCGTAGACCTTTTTGTCTATGGATAAGGATATTATGACATCTTCTTTAATTTCTGGTACTAGTTGGTATGAAGCCAGAGCTGTTTCTTTGTCATATGTTGCAGCTATATTGTACTCTCCAAAGACTGGTTTGATTGAATTTATGAAAAATTTTGTTGAGAATTTTCCTTTGGTGTCTGGATATAATGTTCCATCATAGATTAGTTTTTGTTTGGGATCGAAAATTTTGAATTTCATTCCTGCAAATGGAACAATTTTTGATGTATTAGCGCTAAGAATTGCTGTTTCACCTGGTAGGTAGACTGACTTGTCCACACCAATTGAGATTGTTGGTGATAATTCAATTTCTTGAGAAGCAGAGGTTTTTTTGGAAATGACAAACGATGTTTGTGCAATCTCGCCTGCATAGTCTGCAATAACTTTGTAATTACCTTCTGGTACGTTTAGGACTATATCAGTTTTCATTTCTGTTTTAAAGGCATTCATTCTATCGGCGAACAATGAAATGGATTTTTTGAAATTTTGTGGTCCTGTTATTTTGAGATGTATTTGTTGTATAGTATATTTTTGATCTGGCAAAGTAACTTTTTTTGAAACTTCGCCACTAATTTTTACCACATCACCAGAAACATAAATCGTTTTGTCAGTTGAAACGTTTATTGATAGAAATTCGTTTGTTGTGGTAAAACCAGTCTTGCCGTTTGATGAACCCGCGTTTGCTGCTCTAAAAATCCAATCAGTAAAAGAGTTTGTATCAAATCCATCTGTAGTCCTCTGCCAAGATTTGAGGCCGTTTTCAATATCCCTTAATGTTGGAGTCGAATCAACAATTTCTCCATTTTTATCCTTTAGTTGAATCACTGAGGAAGTATCGGGAAACCATAGTGGGCCATAAGAAAAAGTAACAAACCCTCCACTCTTTAATTTCGTGCCCTCTGTTATTGTGTATGTCTTTTTTATTCCACTGGTTGCACCAATTTTCCATCCTCCCAAATCGACCGCAGTGTCAGTAGGGTTGTATAGTTCAATCCATTCAAAAACGCTTTTTGAATCATTTCCAGGGGGATTAATATCTATCTCATTGATTACAACGTGAGCTTCAGAATCCNNCAAACAGTAAATGTAGCCTCAATTCTCTTACCTTTGTTACCATTTAATCAAAAATAATATAATTTTAGGTGTTGATTGTGGAAAAGTTGAGCTCGTTGTGAATGTACAATATGCCTTCAAATACAAGATAAAAAATACGATTCTGTGAATAATAAGTAGTGCGTATAATTCATTCTACAATACCTTCTCATGCGGAACGAGAATCCTTTAGCTTATCACAATTGGGGCACTTGTTTTTAATTATTCCTTGACCACATACTGAGCAAGCTCCTTTTACAATAGATTCTTGGATTTGTTTTTTTCTTCTTCCGACAAATACTCTAACTCCAAAATAAATGACGATTGCAATAGACACAGCATAAATAGGTGCGATGAATGACATCATGCCTATCATTAAAAATAAAATTCCAAGAATTAGAATTATTTCTCGTTTTTTAAACGGCAATTATTTTTTTATCTGGAAAGTTTTAATAAAAATCTATGCCAGTACTCAGAGTCACTGAATTTGCATTCATCTTATATCATGTCTCTAACTCTTCTTCATCGCCTGGCGTTGATAGATTCACCAAAGTGAGATAAGAACTAACCGTGGGAATACCGATTTCTTGTAAATCTAGTCATAATTTGTGCTCTTTTTACTTGCTTTCTGTTGGTCTTCATCTTTTAGTAGATTTTTGATAAGAACATCTTAGATGGGAAAGCGCAAATTCGTAATTGATTTAGGAGCCGAGAAAATTGAGGTAGAGGGACATCAACACAAAAATGTAGCCATAAAATATCTAATGAAAAAACGTCGTTCGCTTCTAATGACTAGAGATAAAGAAAAGGTAGAAAGATTGTACGCTGAGGTTCCCCAGATAATATCTATCATTGGTGGCCATTTGACAAAGTCATATAAAGTAAATTGGGAGAGAGAAGGCACTACTGATTTTCAGGGTTCAAGGTTTGTTTTCACTTTGACTGATCTTCCAAATCAAGAGATCACTGCATAGATTTTTGTACTCTAAAATGGTGGGATCGGCCGGATTTGAACCGACGACCTCAGGTACCCAAAACCCGAATCATACCAAGCTAGACCACGATCCCGAGATGAGAGCAGTTTGAAGGTCCCCAATTTAAGCTTCACATGTGATGATTTTAAATAACATACAAAATCTAGTCTAGCCTATGCAAATTCAGGATTACCTAAGTGCAGGAAAGATTGCTGCGGAGGTACGAGAAAATGCAAGAAAAAAATATCATGTGGGATCTACGTTGTTTGAAATTTGTGAATCAATAGAAACCGAAATTACTAAAAAAGGAGGCAAATGTGCTTTTCCTGTGAATACGAGTTTAAATGAAATTGCGGCTCATTATACTGCAGAGCCAAATGATCAGAAAATTGTACAGGATACGGATTTACTAAAAATAGATCTTGGCGTTCAGGTAAATGGTTACATTGCAGACACTGCAGTTACAGTCTGCTATGATCCAAGATTTGAATATTTGATACAGGCCGCAGAAGCTGCACTAAAAGATGCAATTTCCATGATAAGAGCAGGCGTAAAATCTAGCGATGTCGGAAAAACAATAGAAAATACAATAAAACAGATGGGTGGAGTACCCATAGCAAATCTTAGTGGACATTCGCTTGAACAATATACCATTCATGCAGGCAAGTCTATTCCAAATGTCTGGTCCATAGGGTCTTTTTCATTTTTACCAACAGAAGCTTATGCTTGTGAGCCTTTTGTTACAACACGTGATGGTCTTGGATTTGTACGTGAAGGAAAAACAAGAAACATCTTTTCGCTTGTTTCAAGAAAGAAGATAAAGGATCCTGAATGTGACAAACTTGTTGATTACATCTGGCAAAAATTCAACATGCTTCCCTTTGCATTACGATGGTTATTACCTCAATGGAATGAAAAAACAGCCAGAAATCTTCTTGAAAAACTCACAAAACATAAGGTTGTTCGATCATATCCCGTACTAATAGAAGCAAACGGCCAAAGAGTTGCACAAGCAGAGCACACGTTCATACCTCAGGA
The DNA here is from genome assembly GCA_013330055.1 of Nitrosopumilaceae archaeon. Classification (GTDB taxonomy): domain Archaea; phylum Thermoproteota; class Nitrososphaeria; order Nitrososphaerales; family Nitrosopumilaceae; genus UBA8516; species UBA8516 sp8516u. The sequence continues at coordinate 5,331 of DUJB01000022.1, read as the reverse complement.
AAACGGAGTTACAATAACTACACTTTAAGAACTTCGCCAAAGATTTTAACAATTGATAGCTGACCTTTGCATGAAGAACACGAGTCAGTGTTTTTGAAAATATAATCTCCTTCTTTGAATTTTCTTTTAGATATTGCTTTACAGGAACCGCATTCTTCAACTGAATATGGCGTAACAATTTCTTTTTTCTTTGAAAATATCATTGTGAAACCCCTAGAGTGTTTCCAACACCTATGACAAGCACAGATTGCCCAGTTTTTGTATTTTCTTTTATTATTTCATAAACTTGGGATGTAACCTTTTCTGCTGAATCTGCGATTTCTTTTTTCATAATGGTGATGGCATCCTTTATTGACTGTTTTACTACAATTGCATAGATTGGAATTTTGTGCTTCGTTGCAATTTCTTCCATTTGAAATCTGTCTGTTCCAATTCCTCCAATGGCAGCACCAAAACCTTGTGCTACTGATCCAGATTCNNTCTCCTGGCCTTCCAACAGTAGCTGCAGGGCCTTCTGCTTTCATCAGATACAACTTTCTTCCTTCGTATTCATGTTCGCTCCATACAGTTTCAAATGCTGCTGTCTTTTTTTCAGTACCAAGCATCATCTTTCCTACCACCATAGGGCCTATTCCGTCACCAAGAGGTTGACCTTGTTTGAAGGCAGATACAGCCGTCTTTAGAGCCTCTGCTTCTTCCATAATAAATGGCATCATCATTTGTAATGGTAAGATCAATGGAAAGTTGTTTTGTTTTTTTGCAGTAAGGAAAAGATGCCTAACTATTTTGTAGAGAAGATGTAATGTGTTAGCTACTTCCATGATATTTTCGATCTTACTTGCTTCAAGACCACTGATATCTGGAGAAAATGCTTTGACCTGCAATCGCGTAAAGTCTTCGCGTGAACGCATAACATGTCTCACTTTTTGAACAATTCCGTTTGGATCCATATCTACTGGCATTATTGTAAAGTGCTCAAAAAATCGATCAATTTTTGGAGAAGGATCCGTAGATGGTTTTAGAGTAGTTTTTATGTATTCTATCAACTCTTTTTTTGTTTCTTCTTTGTACGTCTTTAGTTTTTCAAGTGATTTGGAAATTTCTGAAGATGTTATTTGTAGTTGAATTCTCTGTCCATAGAACATGAAAATTATTATTGGCACAATCCAAACAAGCCACATCAGGGGGTTTGATTGATCATTAGCATCAAAGAGTTTATCTATATTTATTCCTAAAAATTCCAATAATTCTAAAACTTGACTTTACCAAATTAAATCTTTGTCAACACATCAATTTTGGTGCGTTGTAGTCATTTTAAACTTTAATCTAAGATAACTTAAGAACTCTTATGGATTCAAAAAAAGTTGCAGATATTGCCAGAATGATAAGTTGTCAAGTTTTATCTGATAAACATGGTTTGAATCTTTATTCTGTTGATGCTAGTTCGTATATCGTAAAACCACTAGTTGTGGTAATTCCTGATAACGAACAAGATATAGTTTCAGTCTTAAAGTATGCCTCAAGAAACCAAATTTCTGTTACTGTCAGAGGTGCAGGTACTGGCCTTGTTGGGAGCGCGTTAGGAAAAGGGATAATTCTTGATCTAAAAAATTTTGATAAAATTAGGATAGGTCGGAATCATGCTGAGGTAGGAGCTGGTGTATTTAAGGGGAACCTAGATAATAAACTTGAAAAGAGAGGCAGGTTTTTTGCTCCAAATCCATCTATCGGTCCTTATTGCACCATAGGCGGCATGGTTGCTACAAACGCCAGTGGTAGTCATTCTCTAAAATATGGCAGTACTATTGACAACTTACTTGGAGTCAGAATAATAACAGCAAATGGTCAGGTAGTTGAACTTCCATCAAAATCAAAGTTCAGTAGAACAATATTTGGAATAATTAAAACCAATTTACAAAAAAAGTTCCCAGATGTTTCAAAAAATTCTTGTGGTTATAGGTTGGATGTAATTAAAACAATATCAGATCTNNTGTCTATTATTTGTTGAATTTGATTACAAACTTGACAGATGTAAAAAAAATCTACGCAAGATTACTTCGAAAGCGAAAATAGTAGAGATATTGACTGATGATTCTAAAATAAAAAAATGGTGGGATTTAAGAAATTCAGCGCTTTCAGTCAGTCTTAGAAGTATTACAACAAAAGAAAGCATGCCTACAATAATAGAAGACGCCACAGTTCCTGTTAGGAAGCTAGTCAGTCTTGTTGATATAATTGAAAAAATCTCGAAAAAATACAAGATGAGATTTGTACTTTATGGTCATGCTGGAAATGGAAATCTCCATATCAGACCAATATTAAAAGGCAAAAATAAGGAAAGAATGAGAGCCATAGCTAAAGAATTCTTTTCTCAAGTCATTGCTTTGGGTGGTTCGATAACAGGCGAACATGGAGATGGCCTAGCAAGATCAGAGTTTGTGAAGTTACAGTATGGCAAAGATGTGTATTCTGTATTTAAGAAAATAAAAAATAGATTCGATCCAAAAAACATTCTCAATCCTGATAAGATAATTACTTCAAAACACACCATGACTGAAAATTTGAAAATCTAAATTAGAAAAACAACCTATTAATTATTTTATTTTTGTTCCAAGTGGTACATCTTCTTGTACCGTAAGCCAAAAGGGTTTATCGTTTACATCAGCAGCTAAAAGCATGGCATTTGATCCAAACCCTGCAATTTTTCTTGGCTCTAGATTTGCAATGACAACAACTGTTTTGCCTACAAGTTCCTCAGGTTGATAATACTCTGCTCCACCTATTACGACTTCACGTTTTTCGTCACCCAGGTCAATTACACCTTTTATGATTCGTGATTTTCCTGGAATTTTTTCTACAGAAACAATCTTAGCTGTTCTAAGATCAAGTTTGGCAAAATCATCATATGTTATGTTTGGCATAAGACGATTCCTTTTACCATGTTAAAATTGATTTCGTCAAGACTAATATGTAGACGGTAAAGAATGCCGAACATGGCAGAAATACGAACTTCCGTTGAAATAAATGCGCCACTAGAAAAAGTTTGGAATCTAGTATCAGACCTTGATAACGAACCGAAATTTTGGAAAGGCACAAAAGAAATTAGAAACATATCAAAAGAAGGTAATAAAATTACTCGTGAAGTTACAATTGCCTTCAAAGATTCAAAATGTATGCAGACGGTAACATTACACCCCAAAGAAGAAATTCATGCGGAATTCACCAAGGGAATAATAAATGGCACAAAAACAATTAGCCTTCATCCGGAAGGAAATTTAACTCATCTTGAGGCAGCATGGGACGTCAAGCTTTCTGGAATAATGGGAATGTTCACAGGGATGGTAAAAAAACACATTCAAAATGGTACAGAACAAGCTCTTCAAAGCATAAAACAAGAAGCAGAGAGATAGCCAAGATGGAACTTGCCGTTGATGTCTTCAACTATATTCTATCTGCAATTCTATTTGGTGTTTCTATTACTTGGATCCTTTTGATAAGATCAATGTGGATCTCGTTTCGCGATTCTCCATACTTGGACAAGTTTACTGAAAAATCACAACAAAAACCAAAGGTATCTATAATTTTACCAGCTAGAAACGAAGAAGAGTTTATTGGAAAATGTCTTGATTCACTTTTAGATCAAGATTATGAAGATTACGAGATAATTGCAATTGATGATCGTTCAGAGGATAAAACAGGACTGATAATAAGTAATTTTGCAGAAAAGAATTCAAAAATAATTCATGTCACTGCAAAACCAAAACCAGGAGAATGGATGGGAAAGAACTGGGCATGTTTTGAGGGATTTAAGAAATCTACTGGTGAGCTTTTACTTTTTACAGACGCAGACACAAATCATTCTAGAAAAACGATCTCACTTTCTGTTTCACATCTTCTTAGTGAGAATCTAGATGCACTTACAGCCATGCCAAGAATGCTTTGTCTTGATTTTTGGACTAGAATCACGCTCCCCATGCTTTCAACGTTTTTGCATACAAGATTTTCTGCACTCAGGGTAAATGACCCATCAAAAAAGACAGGTTACTTTTTTGGTAGTTTTTTCATAATAAAAAGAAAAATCTACGAGTCAGTAGGAACCCATGAGGGAGTAAGAGGCGAGCTTGTTGAAGATGGTGCGCTTGGAAAAAAAGTGAAAGAATCAGGCTTTAAAATGAAGATGGTGCGTGCTGAACATCTTTTTGAGGCAGTGTGGGCACGTGATTTACCAACTTTATGGCATGCTCTTAAAAGATTAATAATTCCACTTTATTTACAAAATAAAAAAATTGCAGTTGGGATATTTTTTGCAGTTCTCTTTTTACTTTTCATGCCAATTCCCATATTGGTTTATGCTGCACCATTTGCAATTTCTAGCATGTCTTTTTCTGTACTTTTTTCCATTTCAGCATTTACGGTAGGATTACTTTATACTGCAGCAATTTTGGAATCAAAAAAAGGACTAGGTTTGAGCATTATTCATGCACTGTTTGGACCAGTAGGAAGTTTTATGATTGTGATAGGTTTTGCTAGTGGGATTTTACAAGTGAGAAGTAATAGGGCGCTCATGTGGCGAGGCAGAGCATACTCCATGACAAATCAGATTCAAAATGCGATAAATGTGTAGTAAGGATTATAGATAAACTGTCATACACCTGCCTTCGTGGATAAAACAAGTGCTGTTTTTGGTGGAGTAATAGGAGGAGTCATAGTACTGATAGTATTTGCATTGTATTTAGCTCCAAACCGATTAGATATGTCTCAACAAGACATTATTACTAATGAACCGAATTTAGAAACAACAAAAGAGACAACGGTTAAAAACATAGGAGAAGTTTCTCTTGCAGATCTTTTTGAAAAATCAGATGATGGTGTGGTAAAAGTCTCTGTGCGGAAATCAGTTGAACTTCCAACTGGTCGTTCTTTGGGCTCAGGTATTGTTTATGATGTAAGTGGCCACATAATAACAAATAATCATGTAGTCGAAGATTCGCAAAAAACCACAGTCACGTTTCTTGATGGAACGTCATACAATGCCAAGGTAATTGGAACAGATCCTTATACTGATCTTGCTGTGATCAAAGTAGACGTGAATCCATCGCTTTTACATCCATTGCCTATAGGAGATTCATCTACACTTCGTGTAGGAGACCAGGTTGCTGCAATAGGAAATCCTTTTGGGTTATCTGGTTCCATGACGTCAGGAATAGTTAGCCAACTCGGTAGACTGTTATCGACTCCCGGTACTGCTTCATTTTCAATACCCGATGTGATTCAAACTGATGCAGCGGTAAATCCAGGAAATTCCGGTGGACCATTACTTAACATGAAAGG
>DUJB01000044.1 GCA_013330055.1 Nitrosopumilaceae archaeon | reverse complement strand
CCATTTTTAATAATAGAAAAAATTAAGCTCGGAGGATACGTAATTTTTTCTATTATTAAAAATGGTCAAAAAGTTCAATGCGCTGTGTACAAACCTACGGGCATAACACAGATTGCTTCCAAGTTAATCAAAGGTGACCTAGTAAAGATAGGTGGCGGCATAAGAAAAGCATCAAAAAATCACAATCGAACTCTAAATGTAGAATTTCTTCGAGTTTTGGAATTAGAAAAAAATCTAAAAATGATAAATCCGTTTTGTTATGTTTGCAAAAAAAGAATGAAATCCAAAGGCAAAAACCAAGACTTTGAATGTGTCAAGTGTAAAAGGACATCAGAACGTAAAACACTTGAAGAAATTCCACGGGAAATTGAAAAACGACTCTATCTGCCAATCATGTCTGCACATAGACATCTAACTCGACCTCTACAAAGAATTGGAAAATCAAATAAAAAAATCAACTTTTCTGACTCAAAAAAATGGTTTCATGTTTCTCCACCAAAGAAAAATCATTTCACTGAAATTATAATTAAGACAAGAAACTCAGTCTTAGAATAACTTCAATAATTAAATAATATAGCGGGGAGTAGATTTGAACTACTGATTTGCGGGTATCTCATCAGTTTTGATTATGAGCCCGCCGGGATAACTTTGCCCAAGTAGTCTGGCTTCCCCACCCCGCTAACTGAAAAGAAGTTTCAGGGTGATATATACGCTTTATCAAAGTTTAGAAATAATTAATAGGATTCACCAGATGTCAAAACTGTGAATAAAAAAATAAGAATTGTAGGAATTATTGGAGCAGTGATAGCTTCTATTATAATTCTAAGTTTGCCATCAGATCCTATTGTCATACCTGGACCAACTACGAATTCGACTGGAACAAAATCTGTAGAAATTGTTGCAACAAATCTTCAGAAACCTTGGGCTATGGATTTTGCTGATAATAGAATTTTCTTCACAGAAAAGGTTGGCAGAATAAGAGTAATCGATTCTGGTATCTTACTAGAGGAACCTCTTGCTAATTTGCATGTAGTCGATGTTACAGATGGTGGGCTGCTTGGTTTGACCTTGCATCCTGACTTTGGAAAGAACCACTTTCTCTATGTTTTTTATACATATGAGGAAGAAGATAAACTCTGGAACAAGATAATCAGAATCACTGAATCTGAAAACAAACTTTCTGACGCGATAGTAATTCTGGACAAAATTCCTGGGGCAGAATTTGATAACGGTGGCGTAATAAAATTTGGTCCTGATGGAAAACTGTACATAGCAACTGGCGATGCTACAGATGAACACGCAGCACAAGATGTGCAATCACTCTCAGGAAAAATTCTAAGACTAAATGATGATGGTACAATCCCCTCTGACAACCCGTTTCACAATCCGGTGTTCTCATACGGACACAGAAATCCTCAAGGAATGGCTTGGGATAAATCAGGAAATCTGTATGTGACAGAACATGGACCTACAAAAAATGATGAGATAAATTTTGTAAAAGCTGGGCAAAACTTTGGTTGGCCAAATCAAGAGTGTTCAGGTGATAAAAATTTTGTAGACTCTTTAGTATGTTATAATCCAAGTTTGGAGCCTGCAGGTATAGTGTTTTATTCTTCCAACAAACTTGATCTTCAAACTGATCTAATTATGGCAACTTTACGTGGAAATAATCTGTACAAGTTAACCATAGATGAGGGTGTTATCACTTCACAACAAAGCATATTGGGTGGAGCTGGAAGGATAAGAGATGTAAATGAAGGACCAGATGGATATCTCTACATACTTACAGGAAATACTGATGGAAGAGGATTTCCCGATAAAACCGATGACAAACTTATCAGGATAGTAAAATAAATTGGCAAATTCATCAATTCCCAAGTTTTATGAAAAAAGTAAAAAAGAAAGGATCAAAGCAATAGCATCATTTTGCAGTCTTTCAAAAAAAGATGTTAAAGTCCTTCAAAACGGGGGCGGAATTTTATTTGATGGAGCAGATAAGATGGTTGAAAACGCAATAGGGACAGTATCCTTTCCACTTGGAATAGCCACAAGCTTTAGGATAAACAAGAAGGACTATCTTGTCCCAATGGTAATCGAAGAAGCATCAGTAATTGCTGCTGCCTCAAAGGCTGCAAAGATAGCAAGAAAACATGGCGGTTTTATCATGAAAGCAGACGAATCATACAGCATTGGACAGATTCAAGTTGTAGATGTCAATGCAAAGTCAGCTATTTCAAAGATAATGAAATCTTCTAAAGAAATTCTAAAACTTGCAAATTCAAAAAGTAAGACACTTTCTAAGATGAAAAAAGGTGCAAAACAAGTTTCGTGTAAAGTAATCAAAACTGGCTCTGGTTCGATGTTGATTATTGAACTCTTAATTGATGTTGGTGATGCAATGGGTGCAAACGTAACAAATACCATGTGTGAAAGTGTTGCACCTCTAATTGAAAAGTTAACAGGTGGAAGAGTGATACTAAGAATTCTTTCAAACTATTCCACCAAAAGACTGGTAAAAGGTACTGCTGTTTTTGATAAAACCGAAGTAGGTGGACAAAAAATAGTCGATAACATCATCCTAGCATACCAATTTGCAGCAAATGATCCATACAGAGCTGTAACTCATAACAAAGGAATCATGAATGGAATAATTGCAGTTGCAAATGCGACTGGGCAAGACACAAGAGCAATTGAAGCAGCAGCCCATGCATACGCCGCAAGAACTGGAAGATATGACTCACTTACAGAATGGAAAAAAGACAGGAAAGGAAACCTGGTTGGCAAAATTGAATTACCAATGTCTGTAGGAACAGT
>DUJB01000052.1 GCA_013330055.1 Nitrosopumilaceae archaeon | reverse complement strand
AATTGGTATATTTTAGGAGCTAAAAAGCTCTTTTTTGATATAATTTTCAAACTCTAGATCCGTCTTTGCTTTTTTTGCTTCTAAAAACATGACAGCATCATTTCCAACTACATACCTTGGAAGCGGATTCTCTGACTTGATTGCTTTGATTATGGTTTTTGCCACCTCTTGTGGAGGGGTGCCCATCTCAGCCATCATGGATATGCCCATGATGACCTTTTCTGTTATTTCCTTATAGGCAGAGTCTGGTTTCATTGATTTTTTCATAGATGACATGAAATTTGTCTTTATGACTCCAGGCTCTATGATTATTGTATTGATTCCAAATGGAGAAAGCTCGTACCGCATTGACTCACTTAGTCCCTCTAGGGCAAACTTTGAGCTGATATAAGCTGGAGAAACAGGAAATCCTATTTTGCCTGCAACCGAACTAATATTTACAATGGTTCCTGATTTTTGGTTACGCATTATGGGGATAACTGCTTGGGATGTTCTTACTGCTCCAAAAAAGTTTGTTTCAAACTGTGCCTTTAGATCATCCATAGAAAGATCTTCTAGGCAACCAAAGAGGGTATAACCAGCATTATTCACTAAAACATCAATTCTGTTTTTTTCTTTCATTATTTTGTTTACGGCATCTTGAACAGTTTTATCTTTGTCAACATCAAGCTCAATTACTTCTAATTTCAAATTTTCTTTCTTTGCAATTTCGTTTATCTGGTTTCCTTTTTTTGTATCTCGCATTGTGGCATATGTGTAATACCCTTCTCGTGCTAAAGCTAACGCAGTTTCAAAACCGATTCCACTTGAACTGCCAGTTACTAATGCAATTTTTTCCATGATAGAGATCTGAAAGTGGGATTAATAATTTGTATTGTTGGAATTATTTTTTATCACTAAACCAGAGGTTTATCGCCTTCTACAGGTTCTGAAACCTCGGTTGTTTCACCATCATTTATTCTCTGTAAAACTTCGGCAGCAGCAAGTTTGTGAAGGTATTCATTGTTATTTCCGCATCTGTAAGAAAATGTACACCGTGGGCATCCCGCCTCATTTTTGCAGGGACACTCTTTCACTATGTGAAGACTACGCTCAAAGGCCCTTTCTAGCCTATCATAAAGTGCCTTGCTTGCCCCACTTCCCCCTATTGCAGAATCATGGACAAAGATGAGGCCTGATGTTCCAAGAGATATGCCGCCTAGGTCTTGTGAGACACCACCTGTTATCATATTGCTTCCTTCTATGATGACATGTTCTGTTGCATGATATGCGCTTGCTCCCACATATTCTTCGTTTTCTGCTTTCTTGATTTCATTTGTTGGTCTTGGAGCTTTGAAAACAATTCCCTTTGTAACAAAATCATAGTCTAATGGTCTTTCCAAAAGAACTCGTTGTCCTTGTGTTACTTCATGACCAAGTTCAATGTTGACATAGCCATAGACTCGCTTTTGTATGTGTAACTTGCAAAAGGCAACTTCTATACCATTTGCTTTTCTTTTTTCATAAACTGTTTCAATTGTTGGCCACTCTTCTGTAAGGGCTCTAGTATAATACGGATAATCTCTTGGAAGATATTCTAATCTTGCATACATTTTTTCAGGATATCCCAGCTCTCTTACTTTGTAACGTGTTCCTGCCAGAAAATAAACTGCTGATTCGTGAAGCTCTTCAAGTGCAATAGGAAGTACGCGTTCTCCTACTTTTTTTCCATTCAAAAATATGTCAATTGATTTTCCAATTCCTCTGATGCTGTAGTCATTTAACAAAGATTCAATCTGGGTATAATTAGGGACGTATCTGTTTTCAATTAAGACAAGATTTCCTGCAGCTACGTGTCTTTCAATTATTTCTAAATGTTCTTTTAGTTCATGTTTTACAATTGGCTTGTCTGCTGCCATGGCAAGAACTTGGAACTCTTCCACAAAGGGATTTTTTGGATCGATGTAGCTCTTCTCTATGTCCTCAAAGTAGTCCTCTGGATGATTTTTGTAATATTGTGAGATGGGGTCGTTTCCAAGCACCAAAAATGCATAGCCATTCTGGCCCTTTCTTGCTGCCCTTCCTATTCGTTGTACTAGTCTGTTTACAGGAATCGTAGATGAAATTACTCCATCTACATCACCCACATCTATCCCAAGTTCAAGTGTTGGTGTTGCAGAAATAGCCATCAACGTGTCGTTTTTGAATGCGTTTTCAACTGATCTTCGATAATTTGCCATAAGGCCTGCTCTATGCACCTTGATGTCCACTTGTTGTTTTCTTGCCTGCATTGCCAAAAGCTCCGAGTTTAGATGCGAGTTACTAAAGACAAGCGTCTTATGTTTTTTTGACGTTAATCTTTTTACAATCTCTACCATCAAAGCGCGTTGGGTTCTAAGTGATGGAAAAAGCATACTAAAATCGGTCTTTCCTTTTTTTCCAGAACCTGATACCAATTTCATTTGTACGCCAAAGAGCTGTTCACAAAATGGTAACGCATTATCAAGTGTTGCAGAAGATGCGATGATTTGCATCGTTTGAGATATTCTTTTTAGTCTCTTGATGATGTAATGCACGTTTGATCCAAATATTCCAGAATAGACATGAGCTTCATCTACAACAAGAAATTTTATTGTATTTAGCAAAGTAGCAAACTTACTTCGATGCCACAAATGATAATGAATCACATCAAAATTTGTAATTATTATCTGTGGAGGATTTTCAAATATTTTTTGCCTGTCTGATGTTTTTACATCTCCATCAAAGACAGCTACTCCTATTCCAAGTCTGTCTGCTATTTCTTTAATCTTTGGCAGCTGATCCTTTGAGAGAGATTTGGTAGGATATACAAAAAGTGCCAAAATTCTACCTTTGGAATTCTCATCAAGAATTTTTTGTAAAATAGGCACAACAAACGCTTCTGTTTTGCCTGAGGCTGTTGGCGCAGTAATAATAACATTATTTCCACGCATTATCTCAAGTATGGCATCCTCTTGGAATTTGTAAAACTGTTCAATTCCTTTTTCTTTTAAAACTCTTGTAATGTTTTCATCTAAACCTGATTCCATGACTTTGTTNNCTTGAAAACAAAATAGAACTTGTCAGTTCATCAAGTTTAGCATCCCCTATCATTTTTTTTATTTCATTATCACTCTGCACAATTCCTTCCTGTTCAAGTGCAGTCTGCATTTTTTTCTTGGAAAGTACTTTGCCATCATCAAACCTAGTCAGAAAATCAAGATATGCTTCATCTGTGTTTTTCTTATAATCAACAATGTCTTCTAATCCACAACTAGAACATCCAAACATCATCTTCTGATTGAATGTTTTTTGCATTTCCATTCTTGACTTGCATTTAGGACAAGAGTACATTACACATTGACATGTTTTATGATGGATTTAATTTTTGGTTGACTGGATTCTTATCACAGGTTAAACCTTTAAGCAACGAATCTAAATTTGAGATGTTGAAAGCACTTGTTACCGGTGCAACAGGCTTCATCGGCTCCAAGCTTGTCGCAAAACTTGTTGATAGGGGAGTTTCAGTTACATGTCTAGTTCGTTCAGGAAGTGTTTCAAATCCTGCAGTAAAGACAGTAAATGGAGATCTTACATATCCTGATTTTATACTTCCTGATGAAAAGTATGATATAGTGTATCATCTTGCTGCAGTTTGGCCTGGTGAAAAAGACAAGAAAAAAGCAAGAACGGTCAACTATGATGGCTCTGTAAATTTATTCACGATGATAAAAGAAAAGGCAAAGTTTCTTGTNNGCTGTAAAGAAAATGCAATAGAGTTTAGTGTTGCATATCTTGGAGATGTTTATGGTAATGGTGGTTGGTTCAAATCAATCATGGTTGACAGACTAAAGAATGGAAGTTTCAAACTTCCCGGTGGAGGAGAATATTATCGAAGCTTTATCCATGTGGATGATGTTGTTTCTGCACTCGTTGGTATGGCAGAAAAAAATGTCATAAACCAATCACTTGTAGTAACAGATTCAAATCCAGTTGTTTTCAAAGATTTTGTTAATTTTGTTTGTGATGAGCTTGGAGTGAAACATCCTGGTTCAGTTCCTGCACTTTTGGCAAAAGCAGTAATGGGTGGAGATTTTGTAAAACTACTTACAACATCAGTAAAGACATCTAATGCAAAAATTGCAAAGCTTTGCGAATTTGAATATCCTTCCTACAAAGAAGGTGTACATTCTGTTATTTCTGAGATGAAGACGGGTTAGGTTATATTTCAAACCTTCACTGTGCATGAAGTAACTAGCGCGGGATGTTGTATTTGGATTAACCTTAACAGAACCAAATTTCATAATGTCTATAAATATGATAAAGGAAATTCTATTGTGACAAAGAAGGAATCTGATTCTGAGGGAAAATCAATTGCAAATAAATTTCGTTCATTAGCTGATAAAACAAAATCCGCCACAAAATTGGCTTCCGAACAATTTGATTATCATAAAAAAGAGTCCAGTGATATAAAAAAGATCTTTGAATCAGATAATCTTGTTTTTTATAAAACAGAAGAGTTGGTAGTAGTTCTTAGAAAATTAGGTGGATTATACGAATTTTTAGAAGCGTTTCGTAAACTAACCAAAGAAGGATACACACTAGTTTGGGCAGAGCCAACTAAACAACTTCCCGGAGTAGCTAATGCTCTTTTTAACTTAGGCTCGTTTTATTATTTTCAAAACTTAAATATTAAAAAAGAAGACAAGGATCCTTGAATTTGACTACCGGCATAACAATTGCACTAGTATTTGGAATAATATTGCTATCTTCAATTCAAAGCAACTTTGTAACTGCTCAGCAATCTACGGATTTTGCAGCTAAAGGAAAAACTGCATATTCAAGTCATTTTCCAGGAATAATAATATGGA
>DUJB01000004.1 GCA_013330055.1 Nitrosopumilaceae archaeon | reverse complement strand
TTCCGCTGCGACCTTTGCATCTTCCACCTTTGCTGCTACTGCTAATTGGTTTGCCTCTGAGGCTTTCAATCCATCTTTCTTTTTTGGCGGATTTTTTGGATTTTTAGCAGACATTATAATTACATCCTTTGGGGTTAAATTTTAAGTTTTTATCAGTCTTTAAGAGGAGGTTTTGATTTCTAATTAGCGAAGCTTTTTAAATAAATTTAACGAAGTTGCTATGTGTCGCTTCTTTTAAAAGACAGAGTATACACGATGGAATCCTCAACAGCCAAAAGAGGTGTTTATCCATTACATGGTTACAAGCTTGGTATTTATCGCCTGCCAGTCAAACTAGACGAGCCCTTAGAAATTAAATCAGTTGTGGAGGGACTCAAAAAGACCTTTACAATGGATACCTATGCTGATAGAATTTATGCAACATACACATGGATGGAGGAAAACATGGCAGATAGTGAAGCAAAAGGTTATGAAAAAGTTGAGCTCTCCGTCACAGTTGAAATTGTAACTGGCGAAGTAATTGACATGATTTACCAAATATTTCCAATTGAAAAGTTTGGTGACCCGCAATGGGTAAAGGATTATCGCAAAAAAGCTGACCATTATGCAAAAATGGTAATTGACACTATTCTACGAAACACCATTTTAGCAGACAAGATGATTGGATATTATGTCAAAACAAAAAAACTAGGGCAGGATCCTGCCATTCAACAACTAGAAGAGCTTACTCCACTGGCAAAAATTGTACCAGACGCAAAACCAAAAATAAAAATTGAAGAACATCAGGAGACGGCAGCACCACAAGATGTAGGTGGACCACTAGATGGTCCAAAACCAGGACCGATTGATGTGGAATATAAATCACATATGCGTCAGAGTGTATCATTTGTTGTTCCATCAAACAAAAATGCAATAAAGACTTGGGGAAAAGGAGCTGATAACGGAAGACTGGGTGTTTGGGGAGAATACGTATCAGTTGATTTCGATATTTGTGTAGCAGATGGTGCGTGTATTGATGCATGTCCTGTTAATGTCTATGAATGGTTTGATACTCCAGGTCACCCTGCATCAGAGAAAAAACCATTGATGGCCCGAGAACCAGACTGTATATTTTGCTTGGCGTGTGAAGGCGTATGTCCACCACAAGCAATCAAGATCTTCACAAAAAAATAATAAAAGATTAATTGTCAGGTAGTTCAGACTTTGATGCATTCATTTGATTCGTTTTTGACCGAAAATTAGTACAGTTGTGGCATATTCAGTAGAGTAATTGGTGAGCTTTTAACAATTCGAGTTGATTAAATAATTCAACGAAGATTAACACATGTGGTCAAACAAACGACTCTAGACAGCTGGCTTTTACAGCATTTTTCTGACCTCCTCAGAAAAGGAGCATTAATTGTTGTAAAGACTGGGACTCCCATTGTCCTTTACAGAAACATGATAGAGGAAGAAGAGGACTCTCATGAGGAGACTGTATGTACATTAACTGAAGGACACGTGATTGTTCAGGTTGTAACGTCGGGAGGAGTAATAGTTCCAAGCTTTCAGCAACAATTTGTTTTTACATTTGATCAATTTCCAGATTGGTTAATGCGAAAAAGTAAAGATCTCTTGCTACAATGCGTTGAATTTCTTGAAGAACAACTAAAGTAACAGATTATAAAACCATAAAAATGAAAATCTTTCATGCGATTGTTAGAGTATCAAGCAAAAAGCTTGTTTGCTGAATTTGGAATACGTATCCCAAAAGGACTAACTTCTACCAACATAGAACAAGGCAGAAAAGACGCAAGTATAATTGGATTTCCCTTTGTCATTAAGGCCCAAATGGCAGTTGGCGGTAGAGGAAAAGCTGGAGCCATACAAAAATGTCATAATCTTGATGAGTTTGAGTTAAAATATCCAGAAATAATGCAAAAAATTGTAAAAGGAGAAAAAACAAAAGCAATTTTGTTAGAACAGATGCAAGAGTACAAAAAAGAACTGTACCTTTCCTTGTTCTTAAACAGAAGCAAAAGATGCTATACCGTTATTGCCTCATCTGAGGGAGGCGTTGAAATTGAATCAGTCAAAAACCAAATCATTCGTGAAGTGGGGCTTGGCCAGGTTGATAAAAATACTGCAGAAGAGGTTGCAAATGCAATAGGCCTAAAGAATAACAGCGTAGAGGAATTTGTAAATCTTGTTCAAAAATTATCAAAACTTACAGTTGAAAAAGAAGCGGAGCTTGCAGAAATAAACCCAGTTGCCATACTAAATGATGGAACCTTACTTGCACTTGACGGCAAAGTCATTATCGATGACAATGCCATGTTCAGACATGATGAGCTAAGAAAATTCCAAGAGATATCTGAGCTTGAAGAACGTGCTGAGAAAAATGGCTTTTCATTAGTAGAACTTGATGGAAACATAGCAGTGGTAGGAAATGGCGCAGGACTTGTCATGTCGTCACTTGACATGCTTTCAGATCATGGAGGAAAACCAGCCTGTTTTCTTGATGTTGGAGGTGGTGCAACAACAGAAACAGTCTATGAAGCTCTTACTTTGATTAGCAGGATGAAAAAAGTAAAAGGAATACTTGTAAATCTTTACGGTGGAATTGTAAAAACAACAACGGTTGCAACTGCCTTTATCAAGGCATATGAAAATAAATTAGTTGACATTCCGGTATTTGCCAGGATGTCAGGTGCAGAAGCTGACAAATCAAAAGAAATGCTAAAAGATTCTCGGACAAAGATGTTTGATACTGTAGAAGAAGCAATCAATGCAGCTGTAATTGGAGTAAATAAAAGTGGTTGACCTTTTTGAAATTTTAATTGGAAAGGAAGGAGAAAACGACTATAAGAAAAAACCAGTAATCGTTCAGGGAATTACTGGCAAGTTTGGTTCTTTCCATACACAGCAAATGATAACATATGGAACAAACATCGTTGCGGGGGTAACGCCTGGTAAAGGTGGCCAAAAGTTTGAGAATGTTCCAATTTATGAGACCGTGGGAGAAGCTGTTTCTGCCACTGGTGCAAAAATTTCAATAGTCTTTGTTCCTGCTAAATTCTTCAGAGATGCTGCGATGGAGGCCTTCGAAGCAGGAATCAAACTACTCATTGCCATACCAGAACATGTTCCAGTAAAAGATGCGATGGCAGTACTTGACCTTGCCAAGAAAAAGGATGCCATAATGATAGGGCCAAACACACCTGGAATAATTGTTCCAGGAATTATAAAAATAGGAATCATGCCTGCAACTCCTTTCAAATCAGGAAGGATTGCGGTTCTTTCAAGAAGTGGGACTTTGATGTACGAAGTTTCCCATAATCTTTCACTTGCAAATTTTGGTCAATGTGTATCACTTGGGATTGGAGGGGACCCAATTAATGGAACCACGGTAATTGAAGCATTTGACATGGTAAGAAAACTACCTAACATTGATGGAGTAGTTGTTGTTGGTGAAATAGGCGGGGATGCAGAAGAGCTTCTTGCACAACACATCATCGATTCAAAGTTTGACAAGCCAGTCGTTGCATATATTGCAGGCCGAGCTGCCCCAAAAGAAAAAAGGATGGGTCATGCTGGTGCCATAATTTATGGCACGTATGGCTCTGCAGAATCCAAAGTTTCAATGTATGCAAAAGCAAACGTACCAGTAGCGAAAAGACCAGCTGAGGTTCCCATGCTTTTAGCAGGAAAGATTGGCGGCAAAAAGGGTTAGAATATAATAGAGTAAATCAGGAGAATTGTAGAAATGCCAATCACTGACCCGTTAAAAAAACAAATTGCACAAAAAGCCAGACTTCACTTCAAAGTTTGCTTTGGCTGTGGTGCAAAGAATCCAATGGGTGCATCAAGATGCCGCAAGTGTCACAGTGGTTATTTGCGACTCAAGAACAGAACTTTAGGAATCAAAAAGTAGTTTTGCTTCAAATTTTTNNGAACCCTCGACCTTTGCGGGATTATTCCTTACGCAGTGTGAGTGCGTCATCCTAACCAGCTAGACGACCGATCCGAGTTTGTTTTCTCTTAGCACTATTTAGGGGTAATTCTATTGGATATCAATCAAGCCATTATTTTTTGAATTATCAAAATACTTTGCACCACATTTGAAACACTGCCAAACAAAGGCGTTATCTTTTCTCCCTTGATATTGCATTGGTAAATTACATGAAGTGCATGTCAATTGTTTCAATGATACAAAGATAAAATTAAAAATTTAAAAAGATTCAGAGATGTGGATTTGTTTATCCAGTCTTTACGCCAGCCTTTGCTGTTGGATCAGCATTGATTGGATCCACTGTAATTGTGACAGTGTCAGTCTTTACTCGTCCTGATCCATCTGTTACTGTGAGTTCAAAGACCAAAGTCTTTGTTTCACCATTTGCAACTTCAGGCGAAGTAAATGTCGGGGCTGCTACTTTGTTTGATGACAATGTGACTGTTTCTCCCTCAATTTGAGCCCATGATAATGTCACTGCTGTACCGCTTGGATCATTGCCAACTCCATGTAATGTAACTGTTACATTTTCATCTACTACTTGGTCCTTGCCTGCATCTGCTATCAAGTCAGCTGGTTTGACGTTCTTCACAGTAATAGTTACTGTGTCAGGTTCACTGTCTATCATGCCATCATTTGCAATTAACTGGAATGTGAGGGTGACATCATCAACAACTTGTGGTGCAGTAAATGTAGGATACTGGTCTGATGTCGATGATAATGTGACTGCTGGTCCTTCAGTTTGTGACCACATGAAGGTTAATACGTCTTCATCAGGATCATTCCCAGATCCTTGTAGTCTTGCAGAAGTATTTTCTGAAACTGATTTATCAGAACCTGCGTCTGCAGTTGGTGCTTCATTAATTGGTACAACTCTTACTAGTACAGAGTCTGTATCTTTACCACCAAGTCCATCATCTACTGTGAGTCTGAACGTCAGTGTTTTTGTTTCACCATTCTTTACAACTGGTGCAGTAAATGATGGATTAGCTACCTCTTCAGATGATAATTCTACAGGCTCCCCTGCAGTTTGTCCCCATTTGAATGATAATGGATCCCTGTTTGAATCCTTGCCAGAGCCGGTTAGTCCTACTTCAGTCTGTTCATCGACTATTTTATCAGAACCTGCGTTAGCACTTGGATTACTGTTAACAGGGGACACTGTAATTTCAACTGAATCAGAATCAGAGCCACCATACTTGTCAGATACTGTTAATGTAAATTCCAAACTCTTTGAACCACCATTTGGTACTGTTGGTGCACTAAAGGTAGGTGCCGGAATAATAGTTGAAGATAGTTTTACTTGTTCTCCACCTGTTTGTTTCCAAGTATATCGTACTTTATCTCCATCTGGATCTTCACCAGAACCTGCAAGTTTAACAAGTGAACGTTTGTTTACGGTTTGATCAGGACCAGCATCAGCTGTTGGCGGGTTATTACCTGTTACAACTCTGATCGCAACTAAATCAGTTGCACTTCCCAAGCCTTCTGCTGAAACTGTAAGTTTAAACATCAAAACCTTCGTCTCACCATTTGTTACATCTGGTGCTACAAATGAGGGAGTAGCCGTATTATCGCCTTCTAATAGGACTTGTTCACCAAACGTTTGTGTCCATGCAAAGGTCAATTCCTCACCGTTTGGTGCGCTACTTTTAGTTCCATCCAAGTCAACCGGAGTACTTTCATCAACAGTTTGGTCTGGACCAGCATCAGCGTCTAGCAAACTTACTTCAGTCTTACCTACCGTAACTCTAGTGGTATCTGATGCCTTACCCCCAAATCCGTCAGTTACTGTACATTCAAATGTTAATGGTTGTTGGATAATTCTTGGTGGAGCGGTAAAGGTAGGAGTTGCAGTAGTACTTGAAGACAATACCACTGGGACACCGTTGATTTGTCTCCATAAAAATGATAATT
Organism: Nitrosopumilaceae archaeon; assembly: GCA_013330055.1. Lineage (GTDB taxonomy): Archaea > Thermoproteota > Nitrososphaeria > Nitrososphaerales > Nitrosopumilaceae > UBA8516 > UBA8516 sp8516u. The sequence goes on along the minus strand of DUJB01000004.1, from coordinate 40,967 downwards.
TATCACCATCAGGGTCAGTTCCAGAGCATGTTAATATTACGTCAGAAAGTGGATCGACATCTTGATCATCGCCTGCATCTGCTGTGGGATACGAGTTAACAGGTTCTACTGTAATTCGGACAGAGTCTGTATCCATACCACCACGCCCATCTTCTACTGCAAGTTCAAATCCCAAAATCTTGGTCTGACCGTTGTCTACATCAGGAGCAATAAAGTATGGATTCATTGCAGTTGAAGAGGATATCTCAACGGATTCTCCTTCAGTTTGTTCCCAGGAGAAAGAGAGAACATCTTCAGGGTTAGGATCAGTTCCTTCTCCAGTAAGAATTACTTTTGTTCCTTCTTCCACATGATATGTGTCATCATTGAGTAATCTTTCTTTAGGATAGATGTCCGGGCATCCATCATTATCTTTGTATTTGTTCCAAGTTTCAGGAGAAGTAGGGCATTTATCTTCATCATTGAAATATCCATCCTTGTCATCATCTGGAGTTCCAGAAACGTATTGACGTGGTGGAACATATTCGTCTGGACAGCCATCAGTGTCCTTGAATTGATTAAATACTTCTGCATCTGTTCTGCACCTATCTTGCCAGTCAGGAACTCCGTCCTCATCAGTATCAACCAACATTGAGGCCTTTGAGGTAGGCACAACTCGGTCTGGACATCCGTCTTCATCTATGAATTTGTTATATGTCTCACCAAAAGTTGGACATTTATCAACTGTATCCTTCAATCCGTCTCTATCTGTATCAATTTGAGAATCAAGCTTGTCTGGGCATCCGTCACTATCTAAGAATTTGTTATAGGTTTCTGGTTGACTAGGACAATTATCTCGTCTATCAGAAATCCCATCATCGTCAGCATCTAGCATACCTCTTGATTTTTCAGCAGGTGAGACATCTGGACACCCGTCCTCGTCCTCAAATTTGTTATTTGTCTCCTTTGCATCTGGACATGAATCATACAGGTCTGAAACGCCATCCCAATCGGTATCCAATGTAGATAAGTATAGATCTGGACATCCATCTTCATCCATTATTCCTTCATAGTCTTCTGGTAAAACTGGACAATCATCAACATCATCAGAAATCCCATCCTTATCACGATCAATTTCCTGGGCCATTACATTGGGTAAAGCACTAAAAAGTAGCAAAAATGCTAAAGTCAGCGCATAAAACTTGGATTGCAATATTACTGGGAATAAAATCACATGATTAAAAGCTTTCGTTCATTTCGGTCATCATTTTATGATCGTATTTTTCATTTTGGGAAATTGTTATGTCTATGTTTTTTGCTTCCCTAAATGGTAAATTTAGATCATTTATTGAACTTTTGACATGGCTACTTGTAAACATGCCAGATCGATAAATTCCCAATTATCAAAGTCCACACAGTTTTTAACAACATTAATACTTCTTTAGTTAAAATGCAGCATTTTGATCTTAGAGAATGGGACTTGTCAGAGCTAGTAAAAAACCACAAGAGTCATCAATTTACAAAAAAAATCCAGATCATCGAAGAAAAGGCAAAGAGTTTTGGAAAAAATAAGGTCTACCTGAAACACAATATTTCACCACAAAAGTTTTTCAGCATTCTTAAAGAATTAGAGGAGATTTCAAGTGAGGTCAGCGTCGTTGGAGGTTATGCATCACTTACTTATTCTGCTAACACTCAATCTGATGAGGCGACAACGTTACTTACAAGAATAACAAAGTTAGGATCTGATATTGAAAATCGAACATTGTTTTTTGACCAATGGTGGAAAAAACAGATTGACAAAAAAAATGCTGAAAGATTGATGAGACAGGCAGGCCAGTTAACAGAGTTCCTGAGACATAAACGACTGGTTGCAAAATATGCTCTCACGGAGCCTGAGGAGAGAATAATCAACACCATGGATGTCACTGGAAACACTGCACTTGTAAAACTATATGATAAAATCACCAATAGTTTCCAATATGTAGTAAAAATTGACGGCAAAGAAAAAAAATACAACAGAGAACAACTTACACAGTTAATTAAAAATCATAAATCAAGAACAAGAGAAGTTGCTTACAGATCGCTTTTAGATGAGTATGAAAAAAATAAAGGTGTACTTGGGGAAATATATCAAAATTTAGTTTTAAACTGGAGAAACGAATGTCTTGAAATTAGAAAATACACATCATCAATTTCTGTTAGAAACATAGGAAATGACATAGATGACAGGACAGTAAATTCGCTTCTTTCAGTTTGTAAAAATAATGCATCGGTGTTTCAGAAATATTTCAAACACAAAGCTCGCATACTTGGAATGAAAAAACTTCGCAGATATGACATCTATGCACCTGCTTTAACAAACATAAAACAAAAAACATACACTTTTGATCAAGCGGTTAAACTTGTTTTGAAAACTTTGAACGATTTTAGTCCAAAATTATCAGAACATGCAAGAAAAGTATTTACAAAAAAACATGTTGATTCATCTATAAGACATGGAAAAAGAAATGGCGCATTTTGCAGTACGATATCACCAAATATTACACCATTTGTTTTTGTAAATTTCAATGGAAAAATAAATGATGTTTTTACTCTTGCACACGAACTCGGTCATGCTATACATAGTGAATCTGCCTCTGACAAATCCATATTTGTGCAAGAGGCTTCCTTACCTTTGGCAGAAACTGCATCTACTTTTTCAGAGGTGTTGTTGTATGATGAGATTTTAAACAAAGTGTCAGATGATGAAAAAAAGATGATGCTTACAGAGCAGGCTGATGATCTATATTCAACTATAATGAGACAGGCCTTCTTTACTACCTTTGAGATTTCTGCCCATAAAAAGATAGGAGAGGGGGCAACTGTTGAAGAAATCACTCAGGAATACAGCAAAAATCTCAGAGAACAATTTGCAAGTTCAATTGACATTTCAGAAAACTTTGGAATCGAGTGGAGTTGTATACCTCACTTTTATCATACACCGTTTTACTGCTATGCATATTCATTTGGAAACTTGCTTGCCCTTTCTTTCTTCCAACGATATAAAGAGGAGGGAAGATCCTTTGTTCCAACTTATCTGGAGGTCCTTGGCGCCGGCGGGTCAAAGAAACCAGAAATGCTTCTTAAAGAATATGACATAGACATCACATCAGAAAAATTCTGGCAAAGTGGATTTACATATATCAAAAACCAGATTGACAGATTGATTAAATCGTGATTAAAAGCGCCTAACAGTGGGCGCCCCCACTGTTAGGCAATGTTCCCCTGCGGTTTGAACCGATGTCAGAGATATGGAGCACAGATTACAATTTAAACTATTGGAAATGGATCGACTAAAACTGTTTTATTTTATCATATCTTAGTAATTCTAAGTGAAATTTCCTAGATGCTGTAACAAAGATCCTGTGTATTTGATTACTTATGATTGTGGTCCAGAACCTAATGAAACAATCCTTGTTTGCAAGGATCATTACAAAGAAGAACCTTTTCAACGATTTGCAATAAAGATAGAAAAATTACAAGAGTAAACTTAATAGTTACTCAGAAAAACTCTGCATTATTGTTCAGGATAAGAATAGTTTTTTCATTAGTGGTTATTTTACTCTGTTTTAGTACATACAATACATATGCACAACAACCAAAACTTGCAACTTTTCAAGAGACCGCACAAGTAATAATAGACCAAAAATTTCAAAATCAGACATCGGCTTCCATCTCTGTCCTAAGTACAAGTAATCAAGAGATTCGTGTTCCAATAGAACTTGATGAGAAAATTCATGGTATGAAAAACGTTACAGCGGTGATAATAACAAACGAAGACAAGTGTGTACTTGGAGTGATTGACAAGGCTTGTGTTTTGATAAATATTTCCAGGGAGGGATTTACGGGTGGCATTGCTGAAGCACAGGAAAAAGGAAAAGAAATTGGCAACGCGCTAATTGATGACATTAATAACGCATTTAACATAGATACAGAATTTCATTCCGTTTTCATTCATGTTGATGACAAGATAAACAAAGAATTGGAAACGACAGGAATAATTTCTGGTCGTGGGACAGTATCCGTAGTTTATACATTTTCAAGATATGATACATCCTTTCTTTATGAAGGACTATCCACACTTTTAATTCCAAAAGAAATAAGAGATTCTGGCGGATTTTTAGATGTCGCAAAAAAAATTGCAGATGAACCAACATCCACTGTGACTTTTTCAATCATACCAAAAACAGGTGCCTCTCTTTTTCATCTTCAAGTTTCACGTGATCAAAACATAACAGATAAGATAACAGCAATAGACACTTTACAATTCTTTGGAGTAGGAAAACTTGAAAGATCAAATTATTTCAGCTCTGGATTTTATCCACTTAATTCACTTGTTCAGGTAGTAGTGTTATCCAAAGAACCAATGAAGATAACCAGCTATGAAAGTCAAATCATCCCAACTGTTGAAAAAGACGGGGAAACCTATCCGTCAGACATTACCAAGAACGGATGGCTTTTTGACCCTGATTCTGGTGAACAAATAGTAGGAAAATATCTTTTTGGTCAAACAGATAAGGCAACAGATCAAGATTTGAAATTTACTATAGGTGATTTGTCCTCACAAACTACAACGGGAAATCCAGCTGACAGTTCCCCTTACATTCTAATTGGAATAGGGATAGCGGCTGCAATTGCAATTGTATGGTACCTAAAAAATATTAGAACTAAAAATTAGAGAATCAATACGGCTGCTGCAAATACAGTCGTCCAGCGTCCTTTAGCATCACCAACTGCACTTTGTGTCATGTTTCGTGTTTTATATATTTCACCAGATATTTTCCATTGTTTTCTTTTTTCATCCCAACTCTTGTTAATGTCAAATTTTATTCCAAGTGATGACGCTAACATTTGTGCAGCAATATCTTCAGCGTAATCTCCAGCCTCTTTTTCTGTTTCTCCAAAAGAATGATATTCTGAAAGATAACCATATCGAGATTTATCACGTGGTTCTGAAATTCCTACAGAAGCGGCCATCAATCTATGAGGTTCATTACTTTGTTGTCTTGCATATATTGCAAAAGTAACTGCACCAGGTCTGATTAGTTTTAGGCCCTCTGTTCTGGAAATGATTTTTGCTCCTGGAGGAAATATACTTGAAATTAATACCAAATTTGTGCCAGCAATACCAGCATCCCGTAATGCAAATTCAAAACTTGTCAGTTGATCCTCATGTACACCCCTACCACTGGTAAGGAACATTTGTTTTGCCACTAGATCTAGCACGAATCCAATCTTATTTCAGGTCTTTAAATATTTATGGTAAGAATCCAAAAACTATAGATTTTTCAGAGCTGTAACTATTTCATTGCCATGTGAATCTACATCGATCCTTCGAAAAATCTTTGCAACCTTTCCTTCCTTGTTTATGATAAAAGTGGAACGCTTTGCTAGTCCCGCAAGATTCAAACCTGCATAAGTTTTACAGGTAATTTTTTTTGGATCACTTAGATGAAGATATGGAATGTTGTACTCTGCAACGAATTTTTTTTGATCCTCCACAGTGTCTATAGAAATTGCAAACAAAACAGAATCAGAGGCCATTATCTGAGGATTAACAGAAATAGTACTTTTTGCATTTTTGAAAACCAGTTTCGAAGGGCAAGCAAACAAATGGTTTTTTGGATAGAAGCATAACACCACATTTTTTTTGCCTCTAAAGGAACCTAGTTTTATTATGTCCCCATTATTGTCTTGTAATTCAAAATCTGGCGCCACATCTCCTTCTTGCATTCAAATATTGTTCCAATAAGTAACTTAAGACTATTTGCATGTCCTTAGGTGATTATTTTTCTTTTTGTGATTTTGATTGAATATAACGAATTCCAATAAANNCTTGTTTCATGCACGTTGGCTCTTTTTTGATATTATTAAAGATTGACAAAAAATAACAAAAGTTAAATGTACATTATAAGAAAACGCGATCTGTGCAGATAGTTACTGTTGGTAGCAGAGTTTTCGTAACTAGTTTTCAGCTTGCAGGAGTACAAGGAGTAATCGTTGAATCCCCTGAAAAAGCACTTGTAGAAATTACAAGACTTATGAATGATTCATCTGTTGGACTAGTGCTAGTTAGTGATGATGTTTCAAAAAACATTAGCGGGAAATTAACAGAATTACGATCAAAAAAATCTACACCATTAGTATTTGAGTTACCTGCATCTGGAAGCCAAAAAGGAGAAGTAAACTATAGGTTGTTGTTAAAACAAATACTTGGAGTTTAATCCACATATACTACACTTTATAGAAATTAGTTATGAAAGCTGCATTTGTAAAAGGTCCATCACAGGTTGAAATTCGAACAATAGAAAAACCAGTTGGTGGATCAGGCGACATATTAGTAAAAATGCAAGCTTGTGGAGTGTGTGGTTCAGACTTGGAAAAGATCTATGGTCAATACGCCCAACCATCAATGAAATTAGGGCACGAGCCATCTGGAATCATAACCGAAGTGGGAAAAAGCGTTATTAACTTCAAAAAAGGGGACAGAGTTTTCGTCCATCATCATGTCCCATGTTATTCTTGTCATTATTGTTTACATGGAAATGAGACCATGTGTAAAAAGTATTCAGAAACGAATCTTTTGCCATGCGGACTTGCTGAAGAATTTGTTGTTCCAGAGTGGAATGTGTCACATGGTGGCGTAATTAAGATTCCAGATTCGATGACTTTTGAAGAAGCTGCAATGATTGAACCTCTTGCATGTTGTATTAGATCATGGAACAAGATTCAAGTCACAAATGGTGATTCAGTTGCTATTTTTGGAATGGGGCCTACAGGTATGATGCATGTAATGCTAAGCAAAGTCTACGGATTATCTGACATTTTCTGTTTTGACATTAATGATTTTAGGTTGAATTTTGCAAAAAAGTTTGGAATCACCGATGCCATCAAATCTGATGATCCTGAGGCNNTCAAGCAATAGAATTTGTTAGAAAAGGAGGTACTGTTGTTTTGTTTGGAGTACCAACAAAAGATGCAAAACTTTCAGTTGACATGAGCAAGGTGTACTCGAAGGAAATAACAATAACACCGAGCTATGCCGCATCAGATAGTGATACACTAGATGCACTCAAATTAATACAAGAGGGGAAGACCAATGTCAAAAGTATGATAACTCATAAATTTGATCTTGTGGACTCTCACAATGCGCTAGAATATGCACACCAAGGAAACGACTCGATGAAAATAATTATTACAAATTCAGAAACGCTTAACTAAGGCAATCTTTCATTTTGAAAATCAAGGGACAAATATGGGCTGGGGAATGAAAAATCGTCTTGCAAGAATAATCAAACCAGATACAGGACGAGGAGTAATGCTTGCAGTTGATCATGGTTACTTTTTAGGACCAACAGAAAGACTAGAAGTACCTCGAAAAACAATACAACCACTATTGCCTTATGCTGACTCTCTTATGCTTACACGTGGCGTGTTGCGTACATCAGTTGATGCAAATTTTCCGGTACCGGTTGTTCTCAGAGTCTCAGGTGGTTCAAGCATCATTGGAAAAGACCTTTCAAATGAAAAAATTACTACTTCAATAAAAGAGGCCATACGACTTAATGTAACAGCTCTTGCACTCTCAATATTTGTAGGTGCGCAGTATGAACACGAATCTCTTATTAATTTAGCAAAACTGGTAGATGAGGGCGAAGAGCATGGAATACCAGTTCTTGCCGTTACTGCAGTAGGGAAAGAACTTGAAAAACGCGATGCGCGATATCTTTCACTTGCTTGCAGAATTGCAGCAGAATTTGGTGCTCATCTTGTCAAAACATATTATTGTGAAAACTTTGAAAAAGTTGTAAGCAGTTGTCCAGTACCAGTAATCATAGCTGGGGGGCCAAAGCTAGAAAATGAAATTGACGCATTACAATTAACATATGATGCGTTACAAGCTGGAGCTGTTGGAGTGGATATGGGAAGAAACATCTGGCAATCCGATTTTCCTGTGTCTATGATAAAAGCAGTTCGTGCAATAGTACATGAAAATGCTTCTGTCAGAGAAGCGCATGAATTATTTAGCCAATTAAAAAACACAGAACAATCAACAAAGACTGCAACATCAGTTTAAGCAGAAATCTTTGTTAAATGTATATGAACAATCTTCCATTTTGGCGATTTTATTAAGACAAATGTGCTCCGGCTTTCCATGGATAAATGTTGCCCGCGAAAACTATAGTTGTCAACAAGTACACCCGTTTGTTTTATCACAAAAGTTACCACCGCACTATCACCAAAAATATCTACCCGTGGGTTTTTGATCTCATAATCATAGTCAGAGACACTAACAAATCGAAGCTCTTCTAATGCAACTGTAGTCGAATAGTCCTTTAGATCAAGTGGAGGCACGTCGCTATAACTTGAAAATCTAGGGTCATCAAGCTGAATCCCTCTAAGCGGTGCAAGATTCTTTGTCTTTCCAACTTCAAAAAAATGGCCAATTATTTCTAGGATTTCTGATGTATCAGACAAAATCGCTTTTGGCTTGTTTGATTTGCTGTTTAAGTTTTGTGAAAAGATGTACAAAATCCAAGGTTTTTGCTGCCTGCGACCGAATAGATTTTAAAATAATTATGAAACGGGTTGCATATTTTTGATAATTTTAGGCAATTTTTCTAGAAATATTTATAAATTATATTTGACGATAAATTATAGACTGAAAATGAAGTTAGGAGGATCGACAGGCATTTCTAGTATTTCCTTGCTAGTCGACCTGATGCTGTAAATTTACAGCTTTACTTTTGGTGAATTAATATGGAAAAAATGTCAGGTGCTAGATCTTTAATGGTTGCCCTTGAAAAGGAGGGCGTCGATATAGCCTTTGGGCTTCCCGGTGGTGCAAACCTACCAATTTATGATGAGCTTTACAAAAGTAACATACGCCATATACTTGCACGGCATGAACAATCTGCAGCTCATATGGCAGATGGTTTTGGCAGAGTAAGTAGAAGACCAGGAGTTTGTTTTGCAACCTCAGGTCCAGGTGCAACAAATATTGTAACTGGGATTGCAACAGCGCAAGCTGATTCATCTCCCATGGTTGCAATAACTGGTCAAGTTCCTCTAAAGATGATAGGAAGAGATGCATTTCAGGAAAGTGATATTATCGGAATTTCAAATCCAATTGTAAAATATGCATTCCAACCTACTAGTGCAACTGAAATTCCTGAAGTAGTAAAGAAAGCATTCTACATTTCATCTACTGGCAGACCTGGTCCTGTACTAATAGACATACCAAAAGACGTACAACAAAATGAAGCAGAAATTCCATTTCCATCTGAAGTAAAAATCAGAGGATACCATCCATGGGTTGACCCCGATATTACACAGATTGAACGTGCAATCGATATGCTTCTTTCTGCAGAAAGACCAATCATTCTTGCAGGAGGAGGTGTGATAATTTCAGGTGCGTTTGCAGAGATTCAATCAATAGCTGAACTACTTTTGATTCCTGTAGTCACTACTTTCAAAGGCAAGGGCTCATTCCCAGAAAATCACCCTCTCTCATTAGGACCAATTGGAATGCATGGCCATGCAGAAGCAAATAAGATGATGACAGAAGCAGATTGTGTCCTTGCAGCAGGTTCTAGATTTTCAGACAGATCAGTTGGCACCTTTGAAGAGTTTGAAAAAAGACTAAAGATCATTCACATGGATGTAGATCCTGCAGAGATTGGTAAGAACCAAACAACAACAGTGGCTATAGTTGGTGATGTAAAGGCATCGTTAAGAATAATGGTAAAGATGTTAGTTCAAAAAGCAATCAAACGCCATGAGGATTATCCATGGGTAAAAAGAATGAAAGAGACAAAAGATTACTACAGAGAAAACTTGAAACTACATGATCATCCACTTGCAGCAGCCAAAGTGTTACGTAAACTCAGAGAAGTACTTCCACATCAGTCAATTGTAACAACAGAGGTAGGTCAACATCAAATGTGGGCATCATTGTTTTTTGATGTAATACATCCTGGAACATTCTTTAGCTCTACTGGTCTTGGTACCATGGGGTGGGGATTCCCAGCTGCGATTGGGGCAAAAGCAGCAAAGCCTGGAGTACCAGTTGTCGATATCGCAGGAGAGGGAAGCTTTAACATGACAGAAAATTCTCTTGCTGTTTCAGTTTTAGATAATTTGCCAGTCATTGTATTTATCATGAACAACTTTTCACTTGGGATGGTGGCACAGTGGCAAAGAACATTTTATGATAGAAGAATGATGGCAATTGATCTTAAGAACTGTCCTGATTATGTAAAAATAGCGCAGGCGTATGGAGCTCAAGGAATTAGAGCGCAATCACTTGATGAGATTGGTAATGCAGTAAAAACTGCATTAAAAAGCGATGTGGCTACAGTAATTGATATTCCAATAGACCCTCAAGAGGATGTCTTACCATTTGTGGCTCCAGGTACTCCTCTAACGGACATGATTTTACCATCATAGTGATTTTAATGTGGAGCATAATTTCCGTACTTGTCGAGAACAAACCAGGAATCTTGTTTAAGGTTACAAACCTTTTCAGATCCAGGAACTTTAACATCGACAGCATTTCAGTTGGAATAACTGAAAATCCAGAGTTTTCAAGAATGACTATAACAACATTAGGAGACGAAAAGCAAGTAGCCCAAATAATTAAGCAACTTGACAAGATGATTGACACCATAGAGGTAAAACGTCTAGATGAAAAGATGAGCGTATACAGGGAACTTGTACTTATGAAGATAAAAGTAAGCAAACCCTCAGACAGCATGGAAATAATGAATATAGCAAAAGCGTTTGAATGTGAAGTTCATGACGTAAGAAAAACGTCAATTATGGTAGAGTTAACAGCGACACCAGACAGAATCAATGCCTTTGAAGATCTCGTAAGAGGTTATGGGATCATAGACATTGCAAGAACTGGAATATGTGCGCTAGCAAGAGGTGGAGCAAATGAAAGTTAGAATTTTTGATACCACACTTAGAGACGGAGAACAAACTCCCGGGGTTGCATTAACGCCAGAACAAAAGCTAAACATTGCAAAAAAGCTTGACGAACTCGGAGTTGATGCAATCGAAGCTGGATTTCCTATCATTTCTGAAGGAGAAATGGCTGGAATTAAAATGATATCTAGTGCAAACTTGCGCGCGGAAATTTGTGGATTAGCAAGAACTGAAAAAAAAGACATCGATGCAGCTATTACAGCTGGTCTAAAATACATTCACACATTCATTGCCACTTCAGACATTCACCTAAAATACAAATTGAAACTCACAAGAGAAGAAGCTCTTCAGAAAGCAGTAGAAGCTGTAGAATATGGAAAGTCAAGAGGATTACAAGTAGAATTTTCTGCAGAAGATGCAACGAGAACCGATAGAGAGTTTTTACGTAGAGTCTTCAAAGAAGTTGCTAGTGCTGGCGCAGATAGAATAGACATACCTGATACTGTAGGGTATTCTACTCCTGGATACATTGCAGAAATAACAAAAGATGCAATTGAAGCATCAAAACTTCCAATAAGTGTTCATTGCCACAATGATTTTGGACTAGCAGTAGCAAATGCAATTTCTGGGATACAAGCAGGAGCACAATGTGCACATGTAACAATAAATGGAATTGGTGAAAGAGCAGGAAATGCTTCACTTGAAGAATTTGTCATGGCATTACAATGCTTACAGTTCGATAAGAAATATGAGACTAACATAAACACAAAACTACTTTACGAGACATCAAGGTATGTTTCAAGCGTAGTAGGCGTACATGTACAGCCAAACAAGGCAATTGTTGGCGAAAATGCATTTGGTCACGAATCTGGAATTCACACACATGGTGTCTTAAGCAACCCCTTGACCTATGAGCCAATCAGTCCTGAATTGGTAGGAAGAACAAGGTGGTTCCAGGTAGGAAAGCATGCAGGAGCACATGGAGTTTCTGCGATGCTCGAAGAATACGGGATACAACCAACAAAAGAACAGGTTCATGAAATTCTAAAAGCCGTAAAAAAACTTGGAGATCAAGGAAAACATGTCACTGATGTAGAGTTACTTTCTATTGCAGGTGAGATTATGAAACAACCTAGTCTCAGAAGACTGGTTCACCTTACAGGATTTTCTGTTTCAACTGGTGTTGGCAACATGCCATATGCTTTTGTGAAATTAAACATAGAAGGAAAGGACTTTATTGCAACTGATTATGGAGTTGGCCCAGTTGATGCATCAATCAATGCAATCCAAAAGATAACTGGAGAGATTGCAAAAGTAAGAATCAAAGATTACCGACTTGATTCCATAGCTGGTGGCTCTGATGCACTTTGTGAAGTTACAATAAAAGTTGAAGATGCATACGGTAATCTCGCATCTGCAAAATCAATAGGTGAAGATATCGTCATTACAAGTGTACAGGCAATGGTTGATGGAATAAACAGAATAATGCTAAAGAATATTCTAAAACAAAAAAACCTGGGAAATTAAATGTATAAAATTTCGCTCATAACAGGAGACGGTATAGGGCCTGAGATATCAGAATCAGTCATCAAAGTTTTAGAAACAATAAATGACAAACTTGGTCTAAAAACAGAAATAGAAAAACTTGAGGCAGGTGACAGAGCGTTAGCAAAAACTGGAAAAGCTTTACCAGAAGCTACACTTGAGACTATCAAAAGATCAGATGCGTGTTTAAAGGCACCAGTAGGTGAAAGTGCGGCTGACGTAATTGTAGTTTTAAGAAGAATACTAAATCTATATGCAAATATCAGACCAGCCAAGTCGTATCCAAACATGCCTGCACTAAAAGACAACATAGACCTAGTCATAGTGAGAGAAAATACAGAGGATCTCTACACAGGCATGGAGTTTGAGGTTGGAAATACCGCTGTTGCATTACGTACGATCTCAGAAGGCGCCTCTAAACGAATAGCAAAATATGCATTTTTGACTGCAACCCAGCGAAACCAGAAGATGAAAGTTACATGCGTTCACAAGTCAAACGTCATGAGAAAGACAGACGGTCTTTTTGCAAGATCATGTAGTGAAGTTGCAAAACAGTTTCCAAAGATAAGTTTTGAGCAGATGTATGTAGATGCTTGTGCCATGAATCTCATAAGACAACCAGAGTCTTTTGACGTAATAGTTACAACCAACTTGTTTGGTGACATCCTATCAGATGAGGCTGCTCAAGTAGTGGGTGGTCTTGGGATGGCACCAGCTGCAAACATTGGAGATGATTTTGCATTATTTGAGCCAGTGCATGGAGCTGCCTTTGACATTGCTGGAAAACAGACTGCAAATCCCTCCTCATTCATTCTTTCTGCAAAAATGATGTTTGATTGGCTTGGAATGAAAAACAATGATAAGAATTGTTTTGATGTTGCAAAGAAATTAGAATCTTCTGTGTATGATGTTGTAAAAGAAGGAATTAAAACAAAGGACATTGGCGGAGATAAAACCACAATGGAGTTTACCCAACAAGTAATTTCTAAACTTGTCTAAATGTCAGATGCCGGTGGATTTCTAGACCAAAAAAATACCATCAATCCAGCAGGAATCATAAACAAGATTGCAGCAAAAAGTGTTATCCAATAAAATGTTGGATCAAGTCCAGGAATCAAAGGAATTGGAAATACTGCGTATATCCAAACAAATGCAATAAATCCAAGCAAAACTTTGTTTCTCTTTAGTACCTTCCATCCAAGCTTTCTCTTGTGGACATAGCAACGCTTGCATCGACTTCTGTCATCTGTCATACACGAAGTACAACATTGTTTTCCACAAAAGTAACACTTGCGTTCTCCAAACTGTGATCCACAGAACTCACATTTTTGCAATATAGTGATTAAGTGAAAATTTGATTTATCCTTTTATGGAAAGAGTCTTTCAGGATCACGAGGATACAAAACCACCTCTCTGACATTATCAATATTTGTAAGAACAGACATTAATCTATCAAGTCCTAATCCCCACCCAGAGTGTGGCGGCATTCCCCAGTCAAATGCTCTAAGATGGTCTTCAAACTGAGTTGGATTTAGACCCTGCTCTATCAATCTTGATTTGAGCTTTGCAGGATCGTGTAGACGCATACCTCCTGATGACAATTCAAGATATCCATATTGAAGGTCAAATGAGCGTGATAGCGTTTGGTCATCGTCTTTTTCATGAATGTAAAATGGCTTTAGTTTCATAGGCCAATCAATCAAGAAATAAAATCCAGGATGTCGTTCCCCAAGTTTTCTAAGATGCGCATCTTGCAAGTCGTCACCTGCCTCAAGTTTTATTCCATCTCGTCCAAGCTCTTCAATTGCTTTTTTGTAAGTTATTCTTTCAAATGGTATTGAAGGTTTTTTGATCTCGATATCAAGTGCTTTTTGTTCTGCATGACAGTTTTTTGCAGTATATTCAAAGACGTCTACTACCACTGATTCTAAAACGTCCATCACATCAGAATAATCCATAAAGGCCGCTTCAATGTCTACACTTGTAAATTCAGTCAGGTGCCTTACGGTGTGAGATTTTTCTGCTCTAAAATATGATGCAATTTCAAATATTCTTTCAAGACCTAGTGTGAGCTGTTCTTTGTATAACTGTGGGCTTTGGGCAAGATATGCTTGTTTTTCGAAATATTTTAGTGAGAAAAGGTTTGCCCCACCTTCACTTGCACTACCAATTAGCTTTGGAGTATTTACTTCAAGAAAACTTTTTTCTGTAAGAGTTTTTCTAATTGATACAAGTGCATGATGTCGTAGTTTGAATATTGCTGCAGTTTTTTGGTTTCGTAGATCAAGTGCTCGTGCATTTAATCTATTATCAATATTACTTTCTAGACGTCCAATAGGATCTATTGGGAGAGGGTGTATTGCTACAGTAAGTATATCAATTTTTTCGGATTTTATTTCATAAGCAAAATCTCTTGCTTTTGATTTTTGAATTATACCTGTTACTTTTATGACACTTTGTCTAGTCAATCCCTTTACTTGATTGAGAGATTCTTCTCCTACAAGAACAATTTGTGCGACACCAGTCACATCACGTAGTGTAAGAAATGTCAATTTTCCAAGTTCACGAATATCCTCAACCCAACCACCAACTGCCACATTCTTTCCCTCCATCGATGGGCCCAGTTGACCAATGTAGTGTGTTCTTTTGAAATCCATAAAAATACACTAGTGTTTTACTTCAAACTCCACTGCAAGATCTATCACTCTAAGATTCTTTGCTATTAAGATAACCTTTCTGTGTTATGTTTTTTGGGCCTTCACGACTTACGCCAAAAGTCTTAATTATGTTTTCAAAATTATCCGATTCTTTTTTGTTGTACGACCAAAAAGCTACTATTGCTCCATGGTAATGCATGCCATCTGAATCGACAAAATCACCAGCACGCATATTTAGATAGTTTGATTTACTGACATCCTCATCCTTGACCTCTTTTTCTTTCCAAGTCTCTGAAGCCATGTCTAGAAAGTTTCTCAAATCTTCTTTTTTCATTGCATGTTTTATACATTTTAAAGGATAAATCATTTTTGTGATGACCCTTCTTCCAAAACCTACATTTAGTTCTATGATCTAAAATGATCGATGGCTTTCATTTCAGTTGAGAATCTAAAGACAGGATACGAAACGGAAAAAGGAATAGTACAAGCTGTTGACGATGTAAGTTTCTCTTTAGAAAATGGTGAGTCTATTGGAATAGCAGGCGAGAGCGCATGTGGAAAGAGTACACTTGGACTATCAATCATGAGAATAGTACCGGATGTGAGTATAACATCTGGTGATATTACCTTAGAAGGAAAATCAATTTTAAAAATGCCAAAATCAGAATTTGCAAAAAATGTAAGGTGGAAGGATGTTTCGATGGTTTTTCAAGGTGCAATGAATTCATTAGATCCTGTGTTTACGGTAGAAGAACAGTTTGTCGAAGTGCTAAAACAGCATCGTTATGATGGAGATTATAAACAAAAAATATCAGAGATAGTAAATTCTGTAGGACTAACTCAAGATGTACTCAAAAAATACCCGCATGAACTAAGCGGCGGAATGAAGCAAAGAATTGTTATTGCAATGGCGTTATTATTAAAACCAAAATTTGTCATAGCTGACGAGCCAACAACTGCACTTGATGTACTAGTACAGGCACAGATAATCAATTTACTAAAAAAAATGAAAAAAGAGGGCATGTCAATAATGCTAATCACTCATGACCTTGCCATAATTTCTGAAGTTGCAGAAAAAATTGGAATAATGTATGCAGGAAAGATGATTGAGTTTGGAAGTGCTGCTGAAATTTATAAAAATCCAAAGCATCCATACACACAGGCTCTTTTGAAATCAATTCCAAGATTAAGGGGCGACAAGGTAACAAACTACATCAAAGGCAACCCACCAAGTTTGATGCATCCTCCTCAGGGATGTAGGTTTTATGATAGATGCCCACAGGCAATGGAAAAATGTAAAAAAGATGTACCAAAATTTAAAACAGATTCTGGGTACGTGTCGTGCTGGCTTTATGAATAGTTCAAAAATAGCATAAAAGATTTCTTGATATAGTTTACATTTCAATTACTATTGTTGAATGAAATTCTATTAGTACAAAACTTGACAAAACACTTTGCCAAAAAAGGAATTTTTTCTTCTTCGGGCACGGTTGTCAAAGCTGTAGATGATGTTTCGTTTTCATTAAAAAAAGGAGAAGTCCTTGTTTTGGCAGGCGAGTCAGGCTCTGGAAAATCAACTACTGCTAGACTCATTTTAAGGGCTATAGAACCAGATTCTGGAAGAATTGTTTTTGATGGCATAGAGATAGGTAATGACAACAAGAGTCTTGAAAAGATTAGGATGCAGTGTCAGATGATACATCAGGACCCATATGCCTCAATCAATCCTAGAATGAAGATATCGGACATCATTATGGAACCTCTTGAGATTCACAAAATTGGTACAAAAGAAGAAAGAAAAAAAATGGTTTTAGATGCATTACATGAAGTAAAACTAGAACCAGCTGAAGATGTTTTTAATAAATTTCCACACATGTTGTCGGGAGGACAACGACAAAGAGTAGTATTAGCAAGAGCTCTTGTATTAAAACCAAAATTAATCATAGCAGACGAACCGGTGTCTATGCTTGATGTTTCAATTAGAGCTGAAGTGCTTGAGCTGATGCGTGAGCTGCAGCAAAAACACGATATTTCTTACATTTACATAACACATGATCTATCAACAGCAAGATATCTTGGCCAAAACATTTCAATCATGTATTTAGGAAAAATTGTAGAGAGCGGTCCGATAGATGAAGTGCTTTTGCACCCAAGACATCCATACACACAAGCTTTGCTAGATGCCATCTCAGAACCAGAACCTGATAACCTTCTCAAAGAAAAAAAGATCCGAATCAATGAGCCGCTTGATATTGACGTATATCAAGGATGCAGATTTCGTGCACGGTGTCCTTATGCAATTGAAAAATGCAACGAGGAACCACCACTTGAACAAACAGGACAAGATAGGCTAGCTGCTTGTTTTGTTAAGCTAGACTAATTTGCAATTTGTTGTGTGCTGGATTGCTTGTAGGTAACAACTTGCGAAACTCCGTTCTTTGGATAAACCCCATAGATTAGCTGAGCCTTTTGTACAGTAGAGTCCTTTAGTGTGACCATTATTATCTGGTTACCAATAGAACGTTCTACAAGAATTTTTGAGATCCTCTCGGTGTTTAATGCGTCAAGATGTGCATCTACCTCATCAAGCAAGTAAAATGGTGACGGTTTTAGAGTCTGTAGCGCCAAAAGGAACGTGATTGCTGCAAGTGTTTTTTCACCACCGCTAATTGAAGTTGATTCTCTTTTCTGTTTGTCTGGGAACTGTATCAGATATGATATTCCTGAATTGAATATGTCGTCTTCGTTTTGTATCTCAAGCCAAGCATTGCCTCCAGTCATTGTATTGAAAACTTTGCGAATGTCTTGATCAACTTTGTCATATGCTTCCAAAAATGTTTGGCGTTTGTCTTTGTCAATTGCTTCTATGAATCTAACAATAGAGTTTCTTTCTTCTTCAAGCTCATTTTTACGTGTTGACATGGAACGATATCCGTTTGATATTTCGACATATGCTTCTGGGGCTTTAGTGTTTAGTGTACCACTTAATGATTTTTTTTCTGCTTCTAGTCTACTAAGTATTTGCTCTACATCAAATGTTTCCAAGAGTTGATCATAACCATACGAAATGAGTGTTGCCCTAATCTTTACTTCGTTTTCTGTGAAATCTCGGACATCTCGAGAAAGTGAATCAGATTGTCTTTCGAAATTGTTTATTTCTTTTGTAAGTGACTTTTCTGTATCATATTGCTCCTTTAGCTTTGTATCATATTCTTTGAGTGTAGAAACTGATGTTCCAGATGTGGATATCAGCTGCTGTTCTTTTTCTCTTAAAGAAACAAGTACGGCATCTGCTGTCTCCTTTTCTTTTACCATCGCATGAAGTTCCGCTTCGAGATCATGTTTTTCATGGTTTAACCTAGATTGTTCTTCATGGAGTGTTCTCATGCTGGATTTTACAGTATTTTCGTTGTTTGAAAGTTCAGTCTGACTGGCAGTCTGTTCTCTAATCTGGCTTAGAATTGAGGTTTGTGCGCTCAAAATATTAGATTTTTTGTCGTTAAGTGATGCAAGTGCGTTTGCTATTCTAGATTGCTCTTCTTCTGCATAATTTTCTTTTGTGACTGTAATGCGCTCTTCTAATGAAGCGATGTATGACTCTATCTTTGCAGAGTTAGTTTTTAGACTTTCATCATGACGTCTAAGTTGTGAGATTCTTAATGCAATTTGGTCTTCTGTACTAGTAATTGATTTTGTTTTGGCCCTAATGTCAGTTAAATGCAAGTCAACATTTGTAAGACCAGTCTCTGATGCGTGATGTCTATCTTCAAGACTTTTTTTGATCCTTTCAATTTTTTTAAGTTTTGATTTTTTGTCCTGTATGAATTTTTTAAGCAAACTTAGTGCCTGGATTATATCATCAACTGATGTACTAAGTAGAATTATTTTTGTGAGTTTTGAAATCTTTGAGTTTATATCAACAACTACTGCATTTGCATCTGCTTCAAAGAATTGTCCATCTGTAGTTACTGCCTTGTATCCTTTTTTGGATAAGACATAAGCAGATTCTTTGGAATCAGCCAGAATGATATTGCCAAAGACAAAGTTCTTGAGTGCTGTAAATTTGTCATCGCATTTTATGTAATCAGAGAGCACNNTTTCTTTTCCTGCGCAAATTCGGCCAAGCCAAGCAATGTGCCAAAATCATTTACTACAAGAGCCTTTATCCAATCAGAGCCTACAGCAAGAATTGGTCTCTCATATTGTTTGTCCCATGAGAGAACTTCATAAACAAGCCCTTGTATTCCAAGTCGCTTGGAGTCTTCTTTGAGTTTTGCGATAGAATAGTCTTCGTGCATTACCTCTTTTACAACACGAATCTTTGCCTCATGTTGTGCTGCAGTTTTACTAGCTTTTTCTAAAATGAGCGAATTTTCTTCAATGTCTTTTTCAGTCTTTGAATATTTTTCTGTCATGTTTGCAAGTCTTGATTTTAGTTCGTTAATTGTTGCTTCGTGTCCTGCTCTGACAATGCGGAGCTTTTGTTCTAGATCTAATAGTTTTTCTTTTTCTGAACCAAATGATTTTATCTTTGCCTCGTTTTGTTCTATTTTGTTTGCAATGTCAGTTCTTTCTGAATCGATTTTTGATAATGAAAGTTTTGCCTCGTTGAGTGTGACTGATAGATTTTTTATTTTATCGTCTACTTTAATTCTGTTTGTGGCAGCTTGTGATTGTTGTTTTAAAACTTGGTGAATTTCTGAATCAACTGAAGTAAGTTCTGCGTTGGTAGATCTTTTTGTTTCATCAATTGTTCTTATAGATTCCTTTAGTTGTATAATTTGTGATTCTAATAGAGTTCGTTTTTCATGTAATGATGCCAGTTCAGTTTCTATTTCTGGCAATCTAGAATCTATTTGACCAATTCTTCTTGTATTGGTAGCAATCTTACTGTTTGCGTGTTCAGATGATTGCATTGCGGTAGTAAGCTCTGAATCAATTGCAGCCTTTGCAATATTGTATGCATTAACTTCTTCCATGAACTTTTGCTTTTCTTCTTCAAGCTTTTTGATTTCCTCCTTTATTTGATCGCGTTGTTCTTCTAGTTTTTTCGAGTCGGAAAGAATGGCGTGTAGATTTCTCTCCTTTGATATTTTTTGTGTCTCTATCTCACGTAACTTGTTAGAGGCCTGAATGGCATGGAATCTGCCAAGTTCGCGATCTAAATACACGTATCTTAACTGATGATTTCTTTCTGCCTCCAGTTCATCTATGCGCTTTTTTATCTCATCCATCCTAGCAAGTGCTATTTCTAATCGCCTGTCTGCCTCATCAAGTTGCTTTAGAGATTCTGTCTTTTTCTCGTCAAAGTAAGCCAATCCAATGATATCTTCGATTATCCTTCTACGTTCTTCAGCGTTGAATTCAGAAATCCTTGTGATCGTACCCTGTTGCACTATGTTGAGCTTGTGAATACCTGCGTTAGCAACTTCAAGCAGATCAAGTATATGATTTCGTTGCATCTTTTTTTGATTCAAGTAATAGATGTTTTCCCCTGCTTCGTCCATCTCTCTTGTTATGGTAACTGTGTT
Source organism: Nitrosopumilaceae archaeon (assembly GCA_013330055.1). Classification (GTDB taxonomy): domain Archaea; phylum Thermoproteota; class Nitrososphaeria; order Nitrososphaerales; family Nitrosopumilaceae; genus UBA8516; species UBA8516 sp8516u. The sequence goes on along the minus strand of DUJB01000004.1, from coordinate 20,284 downwards.
AGAATCTACAGGAATTTTTCTGTCAGTGTTATCAAAATGACAGCTAACACGCGCTATCTTTGTTCCCTGGTGCTTGTTTTCAACATCATGAAGTAAGGATCGTAATTTGTCAACCCTCATTGTTTTTGGAGAGTTTTCACCTAGTGCAAACGTAATAGCATCGAGTATGTTGCTCTTTCCTGAACCGTTTGGTCCGGAGATAGCCACAAGACCAGGTTCAAGGTTTACGATTGTATTTTTGTATCCAAATGACTTGAATCCAAAGATCTCTACTTTTTTAATATGAACCAATGAACTCGATGCCCGGATATACGAATTAACCAAATATTGACAAGTTTCATTGACTAGGCTAACAATTATTGTAATGTGGCTTTAGATTCGTTCAACGGATTTTTTGTATATATTGTACTTACCTGTTTTACCTGTCTCGTTTTCCTTCTACAAACTCTAAAAATGCCTTCTTTGCCTCAGTGTATGGCATCTGTATAGGAGGGTGTTTAAAGCAGTATGATGAGATACTAGTCATAGGACCTGAGAGTTTTCTGTCAAGAGCAACCTTAAGACCTCTTATAGCATCAATCATGATTCCAGCACTGTTGTAAGCGTCTATTACTTTGAGTTTAAGATCAAGCTTGATTGGAATCTTTCCAAAGTATTTTCCTTCTATGTTAATATAACAAATTTTTTCATTGTCAATAAAATCAACATAGTCACTTGGGCCAATTCTCATTGGAATGTCATAATCAGCCATTGCTTTTACTGCACTTGTCTTGCTAATTCTTTTGTCTTCTAATCTTTCTTCATCAAGCATGTTGTAAAAGTCCATGTCTCCACCAATGTTAAGTTGATACGTTCCGTCAACCAAGACCCCCCTATCTACAAAGAGCTTTACAAGTGTTTTGTGAACTATTGTAGCGCCAAGTTGGCTCATAACATCATCTCCAGCAAGTGGGAGTTTTTTGTCAGCAAACGTTTGTTGCCACTTTGATTCGGATGCAATAAAAACTGGAATTGCATTAAGAAAACCAATTCCTGCTTCAAGAGCTTGAGTGGCATAATTTCTTACTGCGTTCGTGCTTCCAACAGGTAGATAATTTACAAGCATTTCTGCACCAGTGTCTTTTAGAATTTTTTTTACATCAACATCTGGCTCTTTGGATACAGTTACAATCTGACTAAGGTGTCTGCCTATTCCGTCAAGAGTAGGGCCTTTCTGAACGGTAACTCCGATCTTTGGTACTTCAGCAATGGTTACAGTATTGTTTGGCCTTGCGTAAATGGCTTCAGAGATGTCCTTTCCCACCTTAGTATCAGCCACATCAAAGGCAGCAACTACCTCAATGTCACCAGGTTCGTACCCAGCAATATTGTATGCAGTCAAACCCACAGTATCGTTAGGGTTTTTTGAATAATAGTAAGCTCCTTGTATGAGAGCAGAAGCGCAATTTCCAACCCCAGCTATTGCTATTCGAATTTTGTTACCCAAATTATCTCGATAATTACGCAAATTATTCCATCATATTAATTACTTGTTATTCTGCTCTACTTTCAAGACTCAAATAGTGTATACTTTTTTTTCGTAAATCTGTTCAAAACCTAAATCAGAATAAAATTTTAGTAAATTATCACGTGCATATGTTTCAAGCATTAAAAAATCCAAATTTTTGTCTCTGACTTGATTTAATGCATAATTGATTAATGAGGTTGCCAATCCTTTCTTTCTGTATTCAGGAATGGTCCCAAGACAGTACAACCCCAACATAGAATTTTTTTGATACAAAGCGACACATGAAGCATTATAATCTGAATCTACAAGATAATCTACATTAGAAACAGAATTGCGCACAATAGAATTCACTTCATCTGTCCAATCAAGACAATCATAAGATTTGCAAAAAACNNAATAATTCTTCTAGTTTTTGGTTATCTAAAACATAAACAAATGGCTGCGTTTTGTTTTTTTCAAATAGAACGAGTGCGTCATCAATCATTTCTTCACTCAGACATGTGATGTTTGTTAATTTATCAAAAAAGATGTCATTTGGAAGATTGGGATTTGCAAAAAATAGCCCACACTCTAATTTTGTCATTGTACTCCATACGCCTGTAAAACCAAATTCGTTTTCTTCTATCTTTGAGATCATAATGAGAGACCGAGAATGTCAATTATTTTTTCAAGATCATCCTCGCTGATACTACTACTTTTTAGTGTCAAATCGCATATTTTTTCAAAGATTTCAAGTGCTTTTGGCGAATTTAGGTCATCATCAAGACTCTGGATAAAGTCTTTCATAAGACTAGAAACGTCTTGTGAAGTCTTGTCAGACTTTTTATTTTTAACATGATAAATTTTCTCTAAGAATTTCTTTTTTGATATTAGATCTTCTTCTTTGTAATCAACATCATCTCTATAGTGAGTAGAAAACAAATAAAGTCGTACCAGGTTTTGACCATATTTGTCCACTAGATCACGAGCCAAAACCATGTTCCCAAGAGATTTTGACATCTTTTCTCCTTTTGATAAGACTAGCCCGATGTACATCCATCGTTTGACTGGACTTTCTGTTCCAGTCATCGCTTTGTATTGAGCTAGATGAGCATCATGATGAGGGTATGCGAGTTCCTTTGCACCTCCATGAATGTCATAGTGTATACCAAAATTTTCAAGAGCTACTGTGGTATCCTGTATATGCCACCATGGCACCCCATTTCCAAACTCTCCACTCCATGAAAAACCAAAATCTTCCGAACAATTCCAAAGCATAAAGTCCTCTGGGTTTTTTTTATTTGGGCCTATATCCAACCTATGTAATTTTAATTGTTCTCTTGATTGTTTTGAAATCTTGCCATAATCTTTAATTTTTTGTGTATCAAAATAGATATTTCCATTGGCAGAATATGCGTGATTGTTTTTCATCAGATAAGAAATGTGTTTTACAATGTTTGGAACATAATCTGAAACATGAGCTAGTCTTGTTATGGTGTGTATATTTAGAAGATTCAGATCTTTAATGAATTCGTCAGAGTAAAATCTTGTTAAAGTGTGATAATCAGTTTGTTGGTCTAGAGCTTTGTTAAAGACGCTTTGATTAATGTCTGTCATGTTAACTAGAACATCAGTTTTGTAGTCTTGACTTGCCAGATATCTGCAAAGAATGTCATAGGTCAGGAATATCCTGGCATGGCCAAGATGAGTATAATCATATAATGTAGGTCCGCATATGAATATCTTAACATCAGGTTTGTCAAAAGGCTCAAAGTCTTCTTTTTCTTCAGAAAAAGAATTGAACAGTTTAAGCATTTTTGAGTTTATCGTCCGCCCTGAGCTAAGATTGGAGACAGGGTCACGGTAGAACGAATCTTTGGAATTCTACGAATCTTGTGCGTGATAATATTTTCCAAAGCATCTCTTTCGTCACCTTGAAGTTTCACAAATATGTCGTAAACTCCATAGGTTCCCCGTACTTCTTTTACTTCAGGTATTTTCATAAACTCGTTAATTATGTCAACTTCTGAACCCAAGTCGCAGTTTATGAGTATATATAATATTTCCACAAAACTGGTCTGTTTTTACCAAATAAAATCATATCCATATGATTAGAAAATTAGCAGGTTTTAGAAAATTTTCATATATTTTTTCTTTTTTCAAGTGGTTTCATTCCAGTCATTTAATAAAATGATCTGATTTGTAATTTCTTATTAGGACAGACTAATTATCTTATTAGAATTAAAATATTCTTACCTGTGGAAAATATGAGTAAAAACCAAAAGAAAATCTCAGCAATCGTTGTTGATGATGATAAGGTCATAGTAAGGATGCTTTCAGAGCGTCTTCATTTTTGTGGGGTGAACATAATCGGTGTAGGGTATAATGGAAAGGAAGCAGTAGAGTTGTATCAGAAATTAAGACCAGATGTTGTCTTTTTGGATATAATGATGCCTCGTTTTGATGGGTTTTATGCACTACAAAATATTCGACTAATAAATAATCGTGCGAAGATATTGATGGTAACAGCAGTTCTAAGAAGTGATATTGTAGAAAGATTATCTGGCATTCCCTCAGTAGAAATTGTTGATAAGACTTTTGACTTTGATGACCTTCTCAATGCCATAAACAGGTTATTAGAGAGCCCAATAGACAGTATGGCGTTTAATAGCACAGAAAATGCAATAATGTCGGCAGTTTTAAGACAATCTAATGTGAATTAATTATTTGGTTTGTAAACATGTTAGCAGGTAAATTATTTTTAAATAATCAAAATGCAAATAAGTTAAGAATAAAGCCATGCCTGAATTGATGTTTGAAAGTACAGAACCTTTGTTAAAGTTGTTTAATAATTTCCATTTTTTTGAGAGTAGATATTCAGCAGCGATTAATACATCTATGGTTTAATAGGATGCAGATTGTAGAAAAAATAATGTGCCCTGACATAACTGTAAGAGAAATCAAACCAATCGATATCGAAGGAGGCTATCTTCTAGATGGTTTTCCGTATGCAGGACTAGCAAGCGCAATTGCTACAGAATCAATGATAAGTACATTACAGTTTGAAATGGTAGGCGTACTTGATTCTGATCTTTTTCCACCCCTTTCAATTATAAAAGATGGGCTGCCAAATTTTCCCACAAGAATATTTGTAAGTAATAATCTTAAGGTAGCCATTTTTTCATCCTATCTTACTCCACACGAGTCTCTTCATAGACAAGTTGCAAAAACCATGTTAGAGTGGGCAAACAAACACAAATGCGCCTATATTGTTAGCAGTTCTTCAATTCGAAGTGATGAGCAGGACTCTTTTATCGTAGGAGTAGGTAGCACCAAAGAAGCAAAAAAGAAGTTAGCGGATGCGGACATTCCGCTATTATCTAATGGTACTATTCCAGGGATTCCAGGAATCTTGTTAAATGAAGGTTCGCTATCAAACATAAATGTCATAGTACTGTTATCTAATTCAAAAGAAAGAGGGCCCGATTTCAAAGCTGGTGCACAAATTTGTATGGCAATGTCAAAGATCGTTCCAGGTACAGCTTGTGATTTAAAATCAATTTTACAGGAAGCTGAGGTTGTAGAACAAAGCATTAAAAAAACTGAGGAAGATGCAGAGCCACTCAAGGATGCCATGTACGGATGACATATCAAGAAAAAGAGATATCAAAAAACCAGCTAGAGAAAGCCATTCAAGTACTTGACCTAGACGAAGGAATTAGAATAGAAAATAAATCAAACATGATCTTTTTAAATAAATCTGCAAAAAGATATTGTATAAACACATCTGCAAAAGAAAAAGAAGAGTTTGTATATTCTAACAATGCTGCAGAAGTTCTCGATTTTCTAAAATCAAAGATAGATCAAGACTGTAAAATCTTTTCGTATTAAACCCTTATATCAAAACTTTATCTCTGAATTAAAATGGTGCAGCTTGCAGAATTTGCTGTTGCAGTAATAATAATTTCTATTTCTGGAGTAATGTTACCTGGACCACTTTTTGTTGCTAACATATCATATGGTCTCAGAGAAGGAACCAAGGCAGGATTAAAGATGGCATATGGTCACACCGTTGTCGAATTACCTCTTGTGATCTTACTAGGAATCGGTGCACTCTCCCTTGATACAATTCCGCAGTTTAGAGAAATAATTTCTTTATTTGGGGCAGTCAGCCTTTTTGTATTTGCGGGCATTCAAATCAGATCAGTTCTAAAAAAACCAAATACAGTGTTTGAAGGAAAACATGGACCGTTTCTTGCAGGAATTATACTTAGTGCATTAAACCCATTCTTTCTCATCTGGTGGTTTACCATCGGGTTTAAACTGATTTCGGACGCTATTGTTATTGCATCGTTTGCAGGAATTGGAATCATGTTTGTTTTTCACATATGGATGGACTATGCATGGTTATGTGCTGTATCGTTTCTTTCTTCAAAAGGGAAAAAAATTCTATCAAACAAGAACTATACTAGGTTTATGATCGGAATTAGCGGCATTTTGATATACTTTGGCATAGTTTTTGCCATGGAAGTGTTAAGCTAACCACAATCGATTGGTTCGATCTCAATTCCACATTTTTCATTTAATTCGATGATTTTGTTTATTAGACTGTCACAAAGCTCTGGATCCAATGTTTTTTGATATTGCTCTACTTCATTTACAACAACCACATGCTTTATTGGACAACTGTTAACAAACCAGATATTGTACAAAATAATTGCAGTCAATACTGACATCACCACAATTATGCCATATTTAGAAAAATTACTCATTTTTGGTTCTAGAAACATCGATCTCCATGGTAGAAACGTTTCGTTCTCTTCCATCCAATGAAGTCATCCGGTCTGAAAATATTCGTACATTTGTTATCTTGTAACCCATAGCATCGAGTCTTTTTACTATCATCTGTGAAACATCTACCGCAGTTGTAATGCTTTTACCTCTTGCCTTTATGGTCACAGTGGGTTCATTTGCAAGAAGGGTAAGAGTAGCATTGACGTATGTCATAATAGGCTTCTTTCCAATAAAAATAATGTTTGGAGGACGGCTCACAGCCCATCTCAAGATGTGTTTTATTTAATGGTTGAGATTTTCTTTTTCTATAAATTTTTGTAAGATTCTTTCTACTTCATCAGGTGACACTGATTGTTTTATAGAATCTACTAATTCTTTTTCATCTATTTCATAGCAGTTCAACATATCATTTTGATCTTTGAAAAAAAGTAGAACCTTATCTTTGAATACGCAGTGATATAGTTTGTCTATTTCCATTTTTTCAGGGTTTATTTTTACTCCCTCTGATTCTGTCACTACTGGATAATCCATGGTTTTAGCATATTTTTAGAAGATATTTAGATGATTTGATTCGATAATGTAATAAGCATTTTCTAGTTTTAGAATCAGATGGAACAAAGAATTGTTTTTCATGTTGATTTTGATTATTTTTTTGCCCAATGTGAGGAATTACGCAATCCAGATTTAAAGACAAAACCCGTTGCGGTCTGTGTGTTTTCAGATCGTGGCGGCGACAGTGGAGCTATAGCTACAGCAAATTATCTTGCGAGAAAGTACGGAGTAAAATCAGGAATGCCAATTAGCTTTGCAAAAAAAAGACTAGAAAGTGTAAATGATGCAGTTTTTCTTCCAACCGACTTTGAATATTATTCTGAAATATCACAAAACGCCATGAATGTAATGAAAGAATTTGCAGACATTTTCGAGTATGTAGGAAGGGATGAGGCATATTTGGATGTCTCAAAAAGAACAGAAGGAAGTTTTGCTAATGCAGCTCACCTAGCTCAACAATTGAAAAATGCAATACGACATTCTGTAAAACTATCATGTACTGTCGGAGTTTCATCCAATAAACTAGTAGCAAAAATTGCCTCTGATTTTAAAAAACCAGATGGGTTAACGATCGTACCGCCAGAAAAAATTGAGGCATTCTTGGATCCACTTCCGATCAGAACAATTCCTGGAATTGGTAAAAAAACNNGAATTAAAAAAACTTGATGTCTTTTCGCTTAACGGTCAGTTTGGAAGAAAAGTTGGGACCTATATTTACAATGCCGTACGAGGAATCGATTCTGAACCTGTTGCACCAAGACAAGAGGCAACACAGTATAGTAGAATAACTACACTAAAGAAGGATTCAAAAGAATATCATTTTCTTGCAAAAGAACTAGAGAAATTGTGTGAAGACGTACATGTTGCTGTACTAAAGGACAGTTTAATGTTCAAATCAGTTGGCATACAATTTGTACAGTCAGATTTATCAAACAAAACTAAATCTAAAACTCTCAAAAACTCTACCTCAAGTCTTGACGAACTCAGAAAGACAGTTTTACAGCTTCTTNNGCTAGTCTTTTGTGTTCTTGCGGTGTTATCCATTCCACAAAGAGGTAATCCATAATCTCATTATTGTTCATTCCCAATCTTTTGGCTTCTTTTACCGCCACTTCGTACGCTTCAATTTCTGTTGGCCTATCGACGTATGAATATGATTTGTTGTAAAGATCAAGACCTGCTCGTTGTTGTTTTACATGTACAAGCTCATGAACAATGTCAAGATACAAAACTTTTGAATCTGAGTTTTTTAAATGATTTAATCCTATCACGATGGTTGCATCTTCATTTTTTACAAACATGTAATGATCTTTTTCTTCTACTATCACATTTGTTTTTGAAAAGACATCATCGAGTTCATTTTTTGTTTTGAACACTTCCATGAGAATTGATGAGTTATTTAATCCATCAAAAATATCATCAAGGAAATAGCTTCCTGGCGTTTTGTCTCTATTGATTTGTATCATGTTCTTTTGTTATTTCAAGTTTTTTTTTAATTCGTTTTGTTTCCACATATGTTACTACAAGTAAGAAGATGAAAAGCCAAGGCAAGAACATTATTTCTCCTGCCACAGAATGAAATTCTTCAAACTCTGCAACATTTGTTGATACTTTGAGCGCGAAAAGCGATAATGAAAATATTCTTATCATGTTTACACTGATCGTGCCGATGATTCCTAGAATAAAATAGGCGGCCTTTCTTTTTGGCGGAATGTTCATTTTAAACAAAAAGGCCATCATAACTAGTGAGTAAATTATTACACTGTGAACACCTGCGGATGGCCAGAATACCTGTAAAGCGAATGGACCGTGATCTCCCTTTAGAAACATTATGTTATCACGCGCACTTGCAACACCCAAGTCTAGGACGTTAATTATCCATGCATTTGTTTTGACTAGATATGGTACTACGTATTGTAGGGGACCCAGGGTATCATAAGGAAAGAATGCATCAAGCGATAAAATTGCAGCAGTGCCAGCGATGAAAATGGGTCCTGCAGGAGATATCCTTATCCATTTTTTGCCAAACAAAATGCTCATGGATGAAATTAGAAATATCGCCATGACAGTAAAGTCCCACAACCAAGTCCATGAATAGATCAGTTGAACGTTGTATTGCGGAGCAATTGAAATAATATAGTCACGTAAACCAAATTCAAGACTAACAAGATATATCATTGTAAGAGCAGCAAGCGGTATTACCGCAAGCAACTTCTTTTTAGATACACCAAGTTTCAATCCAATAAGTTCTGCAACCATGAACGCAAGTCCAAAAAGAAATCCCCCCCTTCCTTGATTCCAACTTAGGCTAAAAGAATCTGGAAAAGCCGTAAGAGCAAATATCGTAGGACTAGCAAGTAACAAAATTGCGTAAATTATTGTCTTATCCTGCATTATTTACTCAGCAATATCTGTTAAATAAAAACTCTAGGTGTTAGAAAAAGTCAGAGATCGACTTTTGTCGTCTTGCTTTTTGTAGATTACTATTTGCAAGCCATTCTTTTTTATCGATACTAAGACTCTTGCATGCAAAGTCAATTCCTTCCTCAAAGCTTGATACTATTGTTGGATTCTGTTTCATCGCCATCCTAATTCCTTCTCTTACCTGCCACACACCAAGAGGCACGGCATACTCTGGCCGTATTTCACGTAACACTATTACTCCTGCCTGAACTTTGTTTTTGAAAAGATATTCAGCTACTCCAAGTCTTGATGCAAAATGTGCTCCTGCGGTAGCAGGATAATGATCAAGTCCTCTTGCGTCTTCAAAATCAGAGCCAAATCCAATGCGTCCTTGTAGATCATACCACGCTTCTTGCATCTCAAACATCCATCTACTTGGAAACAAAACAACAGAAAAAAAATTACCAAGATGATTGTATGTAAAAACTTTGTAGCTGTCAATAATATCTAATTCAATTATTTCTGAAACTAGAGATTTTGAAATAATGTCGTCTGTTGCGGTTATGCTCCAGCGAGTAGGAACAAGTTTTCGGTTTTTGCCAAACATTCCAATACTAAAGCATTTTTGAATTCTTGATATTTCGATACCATTATTGTATAATTGTAATACAGAGTCCTGAGCTAGCAAGTCTTTGTCGTAATAGGTTCTTTGTATGTTTTTATCAGATGATGAATTTGAAAATTTTGCATTTTTTATTTCTCCAATTGGACCAAACGGAGCACTTTCACCGTCAATTGATGTTGTATGAGTTATCATTTTGAGAAAATCTATATCAGAATCTATTGGTTTTGTTGCCATAGCAACTTCCTGCAAGTTTTCAATGTATTTTCCCTGAGGATCTGAAATTTTCACTTGCTGTATTCCCCTCACAAGGCTTAGTCTATAATTTACAATTTCTTCTAGACTTTTCCCTAACCAGAGTTCTGGCATATCAAGTATCATGGTATTACCATGTATTGGAGGTAGCATTGGTCCAACGGCGACCTTTGGATACCCATATGAACCTACAAAGACAGATGGTGGGCTTGAACCACTAATAAAATTAGAAGAAAAAAGATTTCCGTATCTTGATAAATATTCATTCCAGTTAGATTCTATTGCCTTTCTTATTTCAGATGCAGTTTGACCCAACAACGTACATTAGTATAGCAAGTAATAATCTTGTATAATTGACTAATATTCACCTCAAGTTAATTTCTTTGTTATAAAAAAATTGTAACCATAGATTCGGATCAACATTCAAATTAATTTAATAGGTCCGTATATCTGGAAAGAAATAACAATGGCAGACTCTGAAACTTTTGGTATAGAAAAAGGATACGGTCAACAAGCTATAGAATTTATGAATGAGGAAGCAAAAAAAGAAAAATGGAAGTTTGAGGCCAGACTCTATGATTATGAAATAGAAACGGAAAATTTTGGTCCATTTGAAATGTTTTCATGGATGGGTGATGTCAAGGCAGCACGTAAACTTGTTATAAAAGCAAGTAAACGTTTCAAAATTAAAGTAATTGAAGGCTCATACAAATCAAAACTCATATTGTTGAGACGTGAGAAGACGGAATTTGCGTTGGTTAGAAAAGGCGACAGGATAATTGGTCACCTTGAATTTTCCGCACCAAGAATCAAAAATAGCAAGTGGATGGTAAAATTAGAAGAAAGAAGATGACACCATTACAATCTTGTTTTTGCCAACATTTGTGCCACTCTGAGCGGTTCTGGTACAGCACCTTGAAGAGTCATAGCGTTTAGTAGATTTTTTGCTTCTAGTATTGTACAACCTTCTATTCTCACAAATACGTCATATCCTGTATAAAGAGAGAGTTTTGTTCTCTGACCAAGCCTGTGATATTCTTCAATTTTTAATTGATAGGAATCAGGAAAATGATATTTTATAGCATCTTCGATTCCCTTAGAGTCTTCATATGTCACTCCAATGACTGGGATTTTTAATTGGTTCCAGATTTTTTTTATATCAACTATATTGTACATTGATATGATAAGACCCGAAATCATTACAAAACTAATGTCATCGCGATTTAGTTTTTGATGCATTTGTAATATGGCATCAGTTGCATCATTACCTTCTACTGTACTATGCCCAAATACAAAACCGTCAATGATAAAATCTCGTCGCATTACAACTCCAGCTAGATGAGAGATCTTTTCGTTTTCTTTGAAACTTTCTGCAATAGCTAGACCTCTGAGCCCTTTTTTTTCAATGTGAAGGTGATGCATCTTTTTTCATCTTGAATTTTCGATAAACCAAGCTTATAACTGTGAGAAAAATTGTTGTGATTGCAGACCACATAGCAAACGCAATAATGTCTAGATTTGCCATATAATCAAAATATCATGTTATTATTTTTAGTTATGTTGTTTTCCATCTCTTGAATAGGTTGTGTTCTATATTGAATTGGTCAAGACATTTTCCTACAGTGTGGTTTACCAAGTCATCGATTGTTTTAGGCTTGTTATAAAAACCAGGAATTGGGGGAAGAATTGTGACTCCAATTCTTGCAAGTTTTAACATATTCTCCAAATGGATGCTACTAAATGGTGTCTCTCGTGTAACTAAGACAAGTTTTCTTGATTCTTTTATTGTAACGCCAGCAGCCCTTGCTACAAGTGTTTCATCATAGCCGTTTGCGATAGCAGATAAAGTCTTCATACTACATGGAATTACGACCATCCCATCAGTTTTGTAGGTGCCGCTTGACACACTAGCTGCCATGTTGGAATCATCAGAATAGCTGTCTACAAGAGATTTTACATATTTTAGATCAAATTTTGTTTCTAAGACTAGACATTTTTTTGCCCATTCTGAGATGATTAGGTGAGTTTCGATTTTTAATCGCTTGAGAGCTTCAAGCATTTTTATTCCATAAATAATGCCGGTGCTGCCAGTAATCCCAACAACTAGTCGCATGACCATTTCACCATATAAAAAGAAAAAAGAGTTTCTGTCATTTTAATCTAGATTATATTTCCACTACCAACTATTCTAATAGTTTGAGATTCGGGTTTAAGAAGTACACAAATCTCGTTTTTTTCAAAAACGGCAGGCTTTCCTAGTGACACTTTCATAGGATTCAAAGAGGTTATCTTCCCAGGTCTGATTTGCAGACCTATATTTATCAGAAACATTTGATTTTCTGCCAGTTCTCCTTTGAAAACTGTACTTTGATGATAATCCAAAGTTATCTCTTGGGCAATTGTCATGGAATCAGGCATGCATAACATATCACCTCTTTGAACATCATCTGGAGTTATTCCTTTTACTGAAAGGCCAACTCTTGCAGGAGAAACTGCTTCGTCTACAGCGTCATCATGCATTTGTATTGATTTTATTACAACATCTGAACCAGTGGGTAGAAGTTTGAGATTATCATATGTCTTTACTTTACCCTGTACTACTTTACCTAGTATTACAGTTCCAACACCCTTGACATCAAAACAATGATCTATTACAATTTTTACATTGCCTTCTTTTGATATTGGTTGTAATAGCTCTGTTTCTTTTTTTAGATCTTCAAATTCGACCAGTTTGTATTGTTCCACTATCGTTCCCTTAATCATAGTAAGAAGTTTATTTCTATCAACGTCAAAGGAATGACTCAGCAATCCCTGAGTTTTTTTTAAACTGTCTAGTGCAACTATTTGTTCTCCAGTAAATTTGTCAAGCTTTGTCACGTGAAATATGACATATTCTCCCATGTTTATTGCCTGAAAAAGNNTTTTTGTCATATATTGTAATATCTGTAGCAGTTCCCTTTTTACCAAATTCTTTTGCAATTGCTTCATCCCCAAGTAAAGTGTAGTTAATGGATTTCATTTTGCCACGTGTGTGGATTCATCAAAAGTTTACTTTAAAAAATCTTTGTACTACCTATTCTTTGAGTTTATTTTCTTTGAATGCTTCTGAGCCATACCAACAAAATCTGAAATAGTCAAGACACCACTCATGAAACGCTTTATCCTGGCTATAAAACATCTCACCAATGTCAGCTTCGCCATCCAGAGTAGGAAACATCACACAGGCTTCAATTTCGCTTAAGAATACGCCTATCTTAACATCTTTTCTCATTTTTCTTTCAACAAGACCATTTTTTGTCAATGTCTTAAAATCAAATTTGTCAATCAATTGTTTTCTGCCTTTTGGTATAATTGTAGATTCAGAAAAAATAGAGTTTATTTTCACACCTTTTTTTGCTTTGTTTGCAATCGGTTCGATAAGATCTAATGGTTCTTCCAATAAAATCCCATAAATGTACTCGTTTGCATTTTCGATAATATTTTTCCACCGCTCCATGACCTTGACGAATCCTTTGGCATATTGATTTTGTTCTAGTGCGCCAATTCTTTGAATATATTTTTGTGGCAGATCACCAAAATCATGATTTTTAAAATATTTTTTATTTTCTGCTACAAAAGCCAAAGCTGGAATTTGATTACGTACAGTCATACCATATGTGGTAAGAAAATAGTTTCTATCTGTGTCTTTTTCAATCAGGCCTGCCTTTACAAGTCTTTGAAAATTTCTAAATACTTCTGGTACTGTAGCACCCAATTCTTTAGCAATAATAGAAACTTTTGATTTTTTTATAGAGAGACTAAGTATTATTTCTAGCCTTTGCTCACTAGCAAACTCCAAAAAATCATGTGCTATTTTGTTANNTATGCATTTTTAGAGCCACAGCTCTCGCATTCTACTGTCGTTTTACTCATAATCGTATTCGAAAAGACTGGGATATTAGTCCAAGTTAACGTCGTAGCTAACTAGTTGTATCTATAGCTAAGCGAGCATATCCACAAATTTCGATATTTAGTTGAAATTTTATACGAATTTGGTATGTAGACAGTTCAATGCTGGCAGACCTGTGGAAGAGAAATACGATGTTTTTTATCAGATAACGGTTCCACCACTACCACCTTCAATCTCAGTTTTGTACATAATTTCCACCACCTAGTTTCATCAATAAGAATATGGCAGCAATATGATAATAATCCAATTTTGCAAAAAAGCTGAATATTTGCAGTTTTGGAAAGCTTGTCTTATCAATTTGCCAGTAGAATAAAAGATTGACAAATGACTGAATTATGTAGAAAATGTGGAGAGACGTTACTAGATTTTTCATTATGTGTTATATGTAGAGAGACAATACAGCGAATATGTATGATGTGTAGAAATACTACAGAAGAAGATTTCCATCAGCAATGCACATATCAATTGCACATACTAAAACTATTTCCAATTCCACCAGATATATGGTTTGAAAAACGTAAAAGATCAGTCACATCTACATTACTAACTTCAGAAATAAAAAATAAAAAAATAATACCAATATATGAAAAAAATGATGCAGTCATTGCAATAGCAAAGGTACTAGAAAGAGTAGGCAAGCCTGTATTGGAACAAGTATGTAGTAACCTATATTCAAAATATCATTGTTATTTAATTGACTGTTATGACAATCCAGAATATCTAGCTGATGTATTAAAGGAGCTATTTGGTGCTTCTTATAAAAATATCATAAAAACAATTGAAGAAAACGTGGAAGACTATGAACCAAAAGAAACCCTCGTGGAGTTCCTTGCAATTATCAAATCAACCTGATAATGTAGACTTAACCGGTTGTTAACATTTAATTTCCATGGTATAAAAGATGGTTTTTTTGATTTTTGAATAAAAGAAAAGCCGTGTTTTTTCAATTCATTCCTTAATGATTTTGGATCTAATCTAACTCTAACGGAATTTTTCCCCCGCTCAAAGTCATAAGGATCAGAAAGTATCAATATTCCTTTTACTTGCGATAAGACAACTTTGAGAAAATCAAGGGGTTCAATTAGTTCCAAAACGTTTAACCCTACTACCAGGTCAAATTTTCTATCCCCAAATGGAGGAAAAAGTGAGTTTGCTACAAAGAAATCCATGTTTTTACGATTAATTTTTTTGGCTTCCATGATAGCTACAAATGACTGATCTATGCCAAATACAATTTCGTGTTTTTGCCCTAAAATTTTTGTGACCTGTCCTATTGAACAGCCATGTTCCAAAACAAGTTTAGATTTAGGAATCTTTTCAAGTGAGTTTTTTATGTGTGAGTAGAATCGTGATTTTAAGCTGTTTTTGTAAGTAACAACCCAGCGTTTTTCCAAGTCAGTCACATCGTCAGTATTTTTGTTTATTTTTGCAAGCGAATTTCTTATCATGGTTTTCAATATCAAATTTTTTGTATTATTCATGAGATGACCTCCTAACTGGGCCCTATTGGAAAGATAAGACACAAGGTCCTTCCACAAGATGGGCACTTTAGAAATAATTGGATATTTTGAATCACAGTTTTTACATAAAATTATTCCCTCATCAATTTCATTAGATTCATCAAATACTTGTAACTCTAATTCAGATTTGCAATTAACACATCTTAGATGTCTTAAACTAAATTCATGCATCATTATTCAAGACTTGATTTACACAAAAGAGTCTTTTGAATGACAAATTTGTATATATGAAGATTTCAGTAAATAAATGCGTCAAAAGCTAGCTTTTAGTTGGCATTGATTCAATGCCAGTATTTTTATGATATTTACTACAACAAAATATCATGAAAGCAAAGTTTAACACCTCATGTACATCGTGTGGTGACCAAATAAAAGCAGGTAAGGAAATTGCAAGAGATCAGACTGGAAAATGGGTTCACAAATACTGCGCAGCAGAAATTACAGAACTTCCTTGAGACTCATTGTAAGAATCTAGGAATTTTTTTGACAATATGAGATAATGAAACCCTTCCTGGTCCCACAACGATAATAGATAAAACGCTAACAAGTAATAACAGTTCTAGTTCATAACCACCTTGTCCTGTCAAGTTTGTAGCGTGTTTTACATGAAAAATTGCTCCAAGCGCGACTACAGATAATATAGAGGCAGAAATTCTTGTCAAAATTCCAATTATTAAAAGAATTCCAGGTACAAACTCTGCAAGTGCAATTAAAAACTGCATTTCCGCCGGAATTCCTATTTGGTTTAAGAATCCGACAAAGCCGGGATTAAATTTTCCTAAACTATGGGCTATGAATATTGTACCAACAACTGCTCTAACTCCAAAATGAATGATATCGTGTAATTTATTTTCTCTAAATTTTGCATCAGTCAATTCTTAAAATGCTTTTTACAGGTTACTTAAACCTACTTAATTTTTTTCGCAAATGTTTGAAAATCTGAATCGTACCAAATTGTTTTTGATTCTATGTATCCAGGTAATTTTGCATTTATTGCAATGTGCGAAAAATTGTTTTTACCTTTAGCGCCATGCCAATGTAATTTCTGTGCTGGTATGTAAACCGCATCGCCTTTTGTAAGATCAACGCTTTCAGTTTTTTTGATTTTAACAGTAGAACCAGTATTTTTGGTAGAAAACATCACAAGCATACCCTTGCCACCAGTAGGAATTAGCGTTTGACCTGCTTGATGATAATGGATTTTTGTTCTTGCTCCACTTTTGAAAGTCACATGATAAATTTTCTCTTCTTTTGATCTTATTACTTTTGATATGTCCTGTAACAGGACGCGCCCCACAAAGTAATTTGTTGTTTTTTTCGCTAGTTTTTTATCCATTCTCATTGTAAACACATTTCCTTTTTCCAATAATAAACATGATATTTGTATCAATAATAATCCATTGATATTTCCTATTGAATTCTCTTGATTTATTGTCTCGATTTTAGGATCTTGCCTAGCGCTACCGTATCGAGATTTGATCTAATTTTTCCTGTTTTGATTTTAACATTCCATTCATTTACTTTGTCAAATTTCTTCTTATCAACTATGACACTTATTGCTAGGTTTTTGTCAATTTTCCAATATTCTATAAGAGATTGTACTGTATATTGCAGGTCAGAATCTTTGAGTATTGGCCAGTGTCGACAAACAAGATTTTCTATAGACATTGGTAATAATCCAAGACGCTTCCTAAGCATCGCTAAAAGTTCGGTAATTCTGCGTGGATCTTCTAACGCACTCATTGAAACAGATATTATTTTTCCCTCTTGATTACTTTTTTCACTTTGAATAAAACTTAGTTTAACTGAATCCACTTTACCAGTAATGTTTAGATGTTCATCATCTTGTCCTATTTTTCCTCCAAGTTCGGTTATCATCGCAATAAAAGCATCAATTCGATCTTTCTCGATTTTATCAACCGGTATTGTTATTGCTTCTGTTTTTTTCTCATCACACAGATCAATTGTTTCAGATGAACGTTGTAGTTCAATTTTGGCAGATGCAAGAACTGATCTTACTAATTCATAATCTTCTTCGTCAAAACTCATATAGTCAGATATTTTTTTATCTGATTGAAATCTAAGAAGAGTGCTGAAAATTTCCTCGGGGAGGTTCTCTAGATAATCAGTTTTGATAAACCCGATTTGGTTTTTTTTGTCTGTTTGCCAAAATGCCTTTGCAGGTTCAAACTGTGTTACTATGATGTTATATGCAGCACGTTTTTCCAATGGCGCCAAGACTGGTTTTTCATCACTTGTAATGATTCGAAAATATTTCTCGGTTTCAAGATCAGTGGATTTTAGCACTGTACCAAGTTTTATTTTGACTATAGATTTTTTCCCTGAAACATCAAGTGATTGCCAAGTACGCTTTTGTGGATTAAACTCTTGCCAAGATTCGTGTGGGTTAATCTCAATTTCAGATAATTCTCCGAGTCTTCGTATCTCAGGCCTATACAGTTTTACTAAAACTTTGACGTGATCTTCTAAAGTATGAACCGTAACTCCTGTGCCCCAAAGTGAACCAAGAAAATCCTCGCGATTGGATTTATCCAAGATACAAGTCCAGCGTCGGTTTAATAATTTTGGTCTGGCGTTTAGCTTATTAAGAATACGATCAATTTTGTTTTGTTGAGAAAAATGGATGGAATTGACCTTTGTAAAAGTTCCCTTGTAGGTCTCACAAAGATTAGGCATTCCTCTAAAGAAACATGCATCGCAGTATTCGAGCGGATCCAATCTAAATCACCATCATTTTAAATTAAACTGTAAAAATCTCCTATATTCATGTATACATTGACTCTCATTATAGCAATATTTTTTATTTCAAAATTCATATCATAATGAAATGACAGAGCTTTCTCCAAACGACAAGTTGATCCTGCTTCAGTATGCAATAAACAAATATGAAATAGAGAAGGTCCTAATTGAGAAACTCAAAGACATCCTTTCACAAAAAGAGATCGAAAGGACACTTGACACTTTAATTGGAACACAAAAGGTTCGCAGAATTGGTCCAGATGTTTTACAAAACAATATCAGCCATACTGGGGAGCTTCAAGATCTACCAGATCATTTGAAATCCATAGTGGAAAAATTGTAAATCAGATTTCATTTACAAATAACAGGTTTTATTGAGAAATTGTTTCTCGAATCAATGGAAAATAAGATTCTATTATCTCGCCAATCGCCATCATTTCTTCTGTTGTTGCCTGACGCCGATATTCAAGTTTGAATGTTGTCATGGTACTTCCTAGAATCTGACCAATTATGCTCCCATAAAGAAAGTCATATTCGTGTTCAAACTTCCAATCATGTTTTAATTTAGAATATTCTTCCTTGAGTTTTGGAATACTCATAACTATCATATGTATATTTTCTTCAATAATTTTTTGAAGTTCTGGTGTTAGCGACATTAGAATATCTTTAGAATTAGATGAATTTAATATTAGTATTGCCATGCGCTTGTTATATTGTTCCACCAAGCACGATAAGTTTTTGGATCTTTTTTTATTTCTTCTGTAATTCTTTGTTCTATTGAAAAGTACATGTTTTCCATTGCATCAATTCCACCATCAGCAAATAATTCTTTTCCAATTTCATTCACTCTCTGTTTCTTCTCAGGATATTGTTTTCCTTCTGGATCATTTTGTAAACAAAATGTTAATAGATCAATCATTTCTTCTTCAAGCATTGCATCCAATCTAATCCAATATTGTGAATATCAAGTTCTATAAAAATACCTAATACAGTACAGAATCAGTTTTGAACTAGTTTTTCTTTTTTGAATACTACCCCTTTTTCCATTGATTAGCGCATAATTTCTTTTAACTATGGTTATACTAAAAAATAAAAAAGATGGAATGGAGTTATTTATCTCCAATCAAAAAGAGTACGTTTGCAGTTGTTGTGACATCTTGCTCAGACTGGAAGATTGGTGCGGATAACTTCTCCATTCCTGCATCTGCACGTGAATAATATGGAATTGGTGGTGGGTAACCAAAGTCTGATAGTGATACCAGTTTTACTCCAATTATTTTCTGTCCTAGAGGTTCTAGCGCTAGTTCAGCCTTTGACTTTGCATTCGTTACTGCCTTTCCAATAAGATCGTCCTGTACGGCAAGTTGTTTTTCTGGCGAGAGTGAAAAGAATACACTGTCTACTCTATTTGCTCCTGCTTGCACTGCCGCATCAATAACGTCGCCGCCTATGGTCAGTTTGTCAGTTTTTACAGATAAGATGTTAGACACTCTATATCCAGTCAGCTCTGATCTTATGTATATCCCTGTTTTTGGATCAGTGATGCTGTCGTAGATAGGATAGATGCTAAAGCTTGATGTGCGTATCTCATCGTCTGTAATTGCTAGTGTTTTGATTGCATCAACAACTTGATTCATCAATTCATTGTTTGTATCAATTGCTTCACTTGCAGTCTTTGCCTGTGTTTCCACGCCAAACTGTATGTTTAAGAGATTTGGATCAACCGAAGTTGATGCCGTGCCAGTTACTGAGATTGTTTTTTCTCTTGAAGGTGGTATGACCTGTTGGGCAAAGGCCTGATTTTCAGATGTCTGCATGTTAGCAACAGCTGAGCTTGCAATTATTGCAATTGCTGCAATTGCTACTAACATGATTTTGCTTCGATTTGTTGTCATTAGCACAGTATAGTTTGCAGTGTTTATAGGCTTTGATTAAATTTGAAT
>DUJB01000024.1 GCA_013330055.1 Nitrosopumilaceae archaeon | reverse complement strand
TTGTAACTATTTTTTTAATTTTTCACAAAATCCTTTCGCTCATCCAATTTAAATTTTAAGTTTCAATTGTTCGTACCACTTATTTATGATGACAGTTTTTGAATTTTAATGCCGGATGAATCGTGCAGAGTATGTGGAGGAGTACTGATTTCACGCTCTCTATGTTCAGAATGTAAAAAAGTAATTCAACGAGTCTGCAGGATATGTGGTGTTAAAACTGAAGAACAATTTCATTACGAATGTCTACCATTAGAGGCGCATGCAGCTAGATATGGAATGAAGACTGAATTTTTAATACTTCCAAATCCTGCCATTAGGACAAAAAAGTTCCATCAATCACGTAATGTCTTATTAGTATTTGGCGTTGTATGTATTTTTGCTCTAGGATTTGCAATTGAATCCCCGTTTAGCAATTTCCAATGGTGGACTGGTGAGGGTGAAACAACAAAGTCTAATATTACTACGCAGGAATTATCGACCCAAAAAACAGGACAGATTCGAATGGAGTACGAAAATTGTCTTGGATCTGGGAATGGAGAATTTATGACTTTGAGGTGTCCTACAGAAATAGGCATGGTGTACGAAGCAGTTCTTGCCATGCCAAAGGACCTTGAAGCGAAATTCTCAAATAGCGTTTTTAATATACGTGGGATATCTGCAAGTGAGAATTCAGACGGTTCTGTAGTTTTTAGATATCATGATAACTTGTATCGCACATTCTTTTTAGGATGTCCGCTGACCTCATCGTCGTGTAAATAAGTCTACAAAACTTGTGTTATCTGACTATCTAGAGATTTCTGACAAATTATACTGAGATAAGGATCACCCTTGAGTTTCGAATCTTTAGATATCTTAATTAAAGATTCATAATTTGAGGTTTAGTTTTGATATCGGTTTTGCCAAGAAAATTACTGCAAAGGCAGCTCCTATAACTAACAAAGTCGACAAAGGAAACTCTGGAATTGCAGAAAACATTACAATTTCTCCTTTTGGACCAGTCCAGTTAGACTCATCATCAGGCAATCCAATACCTAAGATCTTTACTCTGACATCCACAGGCGAATCATATTGAAGAGGGTCGGTCCAGTGTTCTGCTATTCCAGCGTGACTGTATTGTTTTGTAAGTGAAAAAATTGTCTTACTGTTTTGAATTACTTCAAGATCATAATTTACAGTAGTAAGCAAGCTTTGAGTAGAGTTTTTGAAATAAAGATGCATTCCAAGCTGCTCCGTATTAATTGGCTCAGTTGCTTGAACCACGACTATAACAGAACTGTCTGAAGTCATTCCTTCCTTTGTAATTATCCTTTTATTTACATCAAAGGGTACAAATTCCACAGTTACTGAGCCTGTCATCCATGGATGGATCATGCAGTAGTAATCGTAAGGTCTCATTGTTGTGAATTTATAGGAAAATGTTTCTTCTGGTTTGATCAGACCGCTACTAAAGACATTGTCAGGGCCATCTATGATATTCCCACTTGTAACAGTATGCATCTCTGAATCCATGTTTTTCCATGTTACCACTGCATTTTGTTCAATTTCTATATTATTTGGAAAATAACATATCATTTTTTCTTCACACCCTTGTTTTGATGTGCCAGGTGGTATTATGATGGTCCTATCAGGAGTGTCAGAAATAACTAATGTGGCAACATAATCTGAAAGTTGAATGTCTTCAGTACTTTTAGGATAGGGATTTACTTCGATTAGTTCTATTTTTTGGCCAACAAAGTTTTGGACTGCTACCTTTTCCTGTCCACCTATTTGTGTTAATTTAAAATTACCTAGATCTTGATCGTTTTGTTTGATATTAACTACGATAGTTACTTGCCCTTCCCATACACAAGTAACATCAGAAGGACATCTAGAATCTTGTGTGACATTTAGAAACTTCATCTTGATGTTATCTGATTCCAAGATGGCTGTTTGTTCTGCCTTTAATTGAAATTGTGTTGCAAGTTTGACTTCGACAGATTCATCTTCTGCCATTGCGTAATGTGTAGTGTAAACAAATGAAACTAGTACGATTAACAACATATGGATGAAAAGCTTAAGGTGTTTTGTTTTAGAGATAGTTTTTATAAATAATACCATAGCCTACACAGACTATAAGATTTTAAAGGATTTAGATATTGCTGATAAATTATGGGTGCGGATTCAGTAAGATTCAGTTATTGTTCTGATTTACTTTTCTTTCTTATCTTTCGTAGCCTGTCTTTCTTCCTTCATTTGTTCCTGTAAAGCCTGTCTTTCTTCTTTTATCTTCTCTTGCATTTCCTTATTTTCACCAATATCCTTCACTGCCTTTTCTTTTTGTTCATCAGAAACTGCTTGTCCCTTTGCCTCTTTTATCAGGATCTTCATGCTATCTCTATACTCTTTGAAGAGTTGCCTGTACTCTTCTCTTTCAGCCTTGTACTTTTCTCTAATATCCTTTAGTGTTGCCTTACAAGATTCTTGTACTGCCGTTCTGTCTTCATCGTTATCGGTGTTTCTTATTTTCTCACGACAGTCGTTGATTGCCTTAATGGTCTCTGTTCTTTGCTGTTTAATTAATGCAATATGCTCGTGGACATATGCTGAGACATACTGACCAAGGTTACCAATGTCTTCTGGTGTACCAGCTGTACTTGTTGCATTTGTGGTACTTGTTGAATTTGTCTGTGCAAATGCAAATCCAGCAGAATTAACAAGTATCCCTGTCAGAAGAACAGTAAGAAGAAAAATTCCTTTTTCTTTCACGAATTGAATCTGTTGATGGTGCTTTTAAGAATTAAGAAGGATTGGTGAGGAGTAATTTTTTATTACATACACAAACATTCAGATTCGTTCATGATTTTTGAATCAATACTTTCGCAAGTCCAAATCCAGAGGTTTGAGTTCGGTAAGACCCAGTTACTAGGGTTTTTTGACTCACGTTATGTCCAAGTTTGAAAATCAGCTAAGACTTTATTTTCTAGAAATTAATTTCAGACTCTATTAATACATTATGTAAAGAATAAGATCAGCTAGTTTTTATTTTGTCATGAATCTGTGCAAGAATTAATTCAGCCTTTTCTTTGTTTTCAAAAGATTCTATTTTTTTATCCATTATAGAATCAATTTCATAGCTTTTATCCATCAAAACATTGGCCACATGGTCATCAAGTGTACCATTACCTATCAAATAATATGCAAATACAGTATTTTTTTGTCCAATCCTGTGCAGCCTATCTTCTGCTTGTCTGTGAATTGCAGGACTCCAATCAAGTTCTGCAAAAATTACATATCTTGCACGACTCAAATTGATACCAACGTTTCCTGCCCTAAGACCTGCAATCATAAGCTTTGTGGTGCCATCCTGAAACATGTCAATATGGCGCTGTCTTTGTGTGTCTGTTTGTCCCCCAATTATTGAGCCAGGAGAATATTCGGCGAGTTTTTTGTGCAACATCTCATGAATTAATTTGTGGTGACAAAATACGATTACACTTTCTTCAATATCCATTATGTTTTTTACAAAATTAATCACATGAGGAAGCTTTGCCATGCCGGCGGCATATCTCTCTCTCTGTATAGCTCTATAGTATGAAGTGGATTTATCAAAAGCTGTTTTTGCCTTCTTTTGTTCTGTCTCTAGACTCTTCCAAATATGGTCAAGTTCTTTTCTGTAATAACGAATATCAACGTCGATAAATTCTCGATATCTTACCTTTTCCTTGAGTTCTTTTAATACGTCAGATTTTGTACGCCGTAACATTACATGTTTTTTTAACTCATCGCCCAAGCTTTCACGTTTTTTTTCAAGAACAATTGCTCTTCCTTTTGGATCTACATAACAAAAATATTCACAAAACTCTTTGAAACTTCCAAGCAATCCAGGTCGTAGTATTTCAACGATTGGCCATATTTCAGATCCATGGTTATAGATAGGAGTTCCAGAGAGCCCGATTTTATATTTTACAGATTTTAATGCAGCAAGTTTTTTTACAGCAGCATATTTTTTTGTAGACTTTGAACGCAGATACTGTACTTCATCACAGACTATAGTTTTAATGTCTAATTTTGATAAATCACCCAATCTTTTGTGCAACAAATCATAGTTGATAATATAGAAATCAAACTTGCCCAAGTCTTGGGACTTGCCTGTACGGATTATAGTAGAGGTCGGAGATTGACTCTCTAAGAATCGTCCGTTTTTGCTCTTCTTTTTTAGGAATTTTTCAATCTCTCTTTTCCAGTTAGGCAAGATAACCAATGGTGATATTATCAGCGCAGGAAAAGCCTGTTTTTCTGTTGCAAGATATGCTAGTGTTTCTACAGTTTTTCCTAAACCCATGTCGTCTGCAAGCAATGCATTTCCTGATGATTTTAATAAAAAATCTAGTCCCTCTTTTTGAAAATTCAGCAGCTTTCCTCGAAACTGCTTTCCCGGCATCACCTGGCGCAGTATCTCAATTTTTTTTGGGTTTTCTTTGGTACTATGTGGTTTTGTAAATTTGCTTTGCCATGTTGATTTTGATAGTATTTCAATATGATATCTATCATGAATCCATTTTATCTTCTGGACATTCTGACGAGTATCTGGAATAATTGCAACGTCTGGTCCGTCACCATACCATGCATCGGAAATAACTTGCGATACCATCAGTACGGCTCTTTGGCCCGTTATTTTCCAGCTCCATTTTCCAGAATATTTATCCAAGACATATTCCAGGGTTCCAAATTTGTGTGTCATGTGAGTATTTCTTCGTAAGATAGTTTAATCCACTTTTAAATTGATGTGTTAGGTGTGCTATCTTACAACCATTACAGGGCAGCTGGCATGATGTATCACCTTAAGAGATACACTTCCAAGCATCAATTCTTTGATAGGACTCATGCCTCGACTTCCCATTATAATTAGATCGCAATCCTTTCTTTTAGCAACTTCAATAATTTCGTGGCTATAATCTCCTTGCTCTAGCAAAATTGCTACTTGCACATTACTTTGTAGTGCTTGCTTTTTGCATCGTTCTAGTAATTCCTTCCCCTTTGATCTTAGCTCATCAATTAGTTCAAATGTTGCGGCGCTATCTCCGCCATACTCCCAATCAAGCACAACATGAACTACGTATAATTTCGAATTACATTTTTGCGCTAAAAAGACAGACTTGTCAAAGGCCTTTTTTGAAGATTCAGAACCGTCCACTGCTACAAGTATCTTTGCAAACAATTCATAATTACCTTGTCGTCACTAATAATTTTGTTGAAATCATAATATCTTTTCTCATACCTGGATAAGCAAAAAACTAGAGAAAATTAAAGTGACTTAGCGTTTTAGTATCGGTTTCCCTTCGTTGTCAGTTGCCCTGACTTTATCTATTGGATCATTGTCATTTGGGTCTCTATGCATAAAACTTTTGGTATCTCCTGGTATTTTTGTACAAAATTTTTTGTGTACTCCTTTTTCAATTTCTAGGGTTGTCTCGTTTTCGTGGTAGAGCCTCTTCCCACAATCAGGACATATGAATTCAGTCATCGTGTATGCCACATTATGTCGTGTTCTCACTATTTGTATTTTTGGAACTAGTAAAGCAGCAAGAGATTGATTATTCATAATGCGGTTATACATTACAGTAAAAGTAAACCAGTTATCTGCAACTTTTGTTAAAAATATGGAGGCGTCAGGTTTGCCAAAATTTCTATGAGAGATGGGTAGTTAATCCATTCTTTCTCTGATCCACCAAATATCAGAAACGTGCAAACTCACACTACTCTACAATAGTTCTAGTGCAACCTTGAATTAAAAGCCTTGTATGTCTAAAAAAGTATAGAATCTGAAAAACTAAAAATTACTAGAGCGTGTTTAACGAAATCGCTATAAAAGATCCTTCCTAATTTTTTATTTCCATTTTTGATTTTTACGCCACTTTAGTTTTTGTAGTCGATATGTGTAATTTTTTAGAAAATCCTGTGTAACTTTCTTACCATATTTTTTATGCATGAAAAGCATAAGGTCATTCCAACTCAGGGTAGCCATATGCTCCATTGTTTTCTTGTCAGGAGAAGGGATTTTACGTTCCATCCCATAATGTCTAAACTTACTGCCTGTAAGTCTTTTGTATTGGTTTTAGCTCACGACTACCTAATCTTTGTAATTCTGTTGTCTAAGGAGTGATTGTTTCTTCTACCTTTCCTTGTTTTCATCAAATTCTTTGAGTGAACCCACTTGTATCCACACTCAAGAATTTATCTGCAGAAAGGAATCATCTGGTACTTTGAGATCCACAAACGTTTCTGGATGGATAATTTTTGCTAGAATTTCAATCCCTGTAACTGTCCTTGGACCTGGTTTGCTAAAATAGGAATTGGAATCTACAGTAAAGACTCGGTTGTTTTGTACTGCTGGTATCAATTTCCACTGTAAATCACTTGCAAGCTTTGAATACTCTTTACGAATCCGGTCGATGTCAAATCCACA
>DUJB01000070.1 GCA_013330055.1 Nitrosopumilaceae archaeon | reverse complement strand
GGTCAAAAGTCTTGCCGTTTTTGTAGGCTCGTGTCCTGGTATCGCAACTATCCATGCTAAAAATTGTACCCAGTTGAATAAAAAGTTCGTTAAATTATCAGAGCCGGAAACGCAAGAAACGCTGCATACCAATGTACGTCACGCTGTAGGGTTATTACCCCGCATTTCCGGCAACATACAACACATGATTTTAATATTTAACAAAGTAGGGTGATTTTCAATTTTGATAATCATCATCGATCATATTTTTGCTAAGCTACATTTGATGAGGACATAATCTATGATTCCTTTTTGTGAAGCATCTTTCATTTTTAATAATGACTTGAAGAGAATGTTCTCAAGATATGATGGATACTCTTTCAAAATTTTATTTCTTAGAACATCTCTGTTTTCTATGTAATAGTCAGCTAATGGTTCATATACATTTTTTCCAATTTTTTGGATATCGTTAATTTCAAAGCCTGCTCTTATTATTTCAGATTTGATACTATCCAATCTATAATGTTCTGATGACCAAGTAAAAGAAAGAATTCCTAGTTTCATAAAAGATGCAAGAGACTCGTCTGTGGTAACGGGAATTGCCATTACTAGGATTCCATCTTTGTTTAAGACTCGCTTTGACTCTCTGAAAAATCTAGTCAGTGGTTTAAAATGTTGTGCAGATTCTAATGCAATAATTCTGTCAGCACAACCGTTTACAAGTGGCAAGATTGTTGAAGTAGAATTTACACACGATATATTGTTGTTTATAGTTGGTGTCTTTAGCTGGTGAAAATTAATATTTACACATGTAATGTACAATGAATCATATTTTGATCTCCATTGCATTGCTGGCGCAGAAAAACCGCTTCCTACATCTATCAGAGTTTTTGCAGAATCTAGTTCCGCCAAATTCCCAACAACTATACAGAGCTCACGCTGAGCTTCGATAGGATCCTTTGTGTTTTTATTCCATAGTCCAAAGTTGAGCATGTTTCCACCAGTTGCAAGCTGCATGACATGAGAAAGTGAATCATAGAGATTTACTACATCATGCTCGTTACGTCTAAACGTCCACAAAAAAACTTGAATTGGATTAATTGAAACCAATGTTNNCTCGCCAAAGCCGTTTTCAATGGCATCTTGATACAACTTGTTTGCAAGTGTTGTCATTGGTAAATACAGGTTTAATTTTTTGGCAGCCTGGTTTATGGTATCAAGATCTTTTTTCATCATCTTAAGAGTAAAGGTTGGTTTAAAATCGCCTTTTATCATCTTGGGACCTTTGTTTACACTCATCCCTGTCTTGAAATATGTCGAGTTTAGAATCTCTAAGAAAGTTTCTGGCTCAAGACCAGCTCCTCTAACTAGGGTGATGCTTTCCGATAAAGATAATGCAAGAATGGAAATCTGCAAATTCATCGCAAGTTTCATTGCATGACCTGAACCGTTTTCACCTAGGTAAAACGTCTTGTTTCCTATGGTATCAAAAATTTTTTTATGATTTTCATAAACTGTTTTTTCTCCTCCAACCATCACAACCAGTTCCCCACTTTCTGCTTGAATTGGGCCTCCCATGACTGGTGTGTCAAGCATATGGATTCCATTTTCTTTGAATTTTTTTGCTATTTCTCTTGATGATACTGGGTTTGTCGTACTCATGTCTGCTACTGTCAATCTGTCATGTTTGCCATCGATTATTCCATCTTTTCCAAAAGACACAGCCTCTACAGCTTGGGCATCTTTGACTATAGTTATTACTAAATCAGAGGACTTGGCAACATCTTTTGGAGAATAAGCTACTGATGCTCCGAGAGTTTTTAGTTCGTCTGCTTTTTCTCTAGTTCTGTTGTAAACAGTCAACTGGTAACCTGATTTTAAAAGCCTGGTTGCTACAGCTCTACCAAGCATCCCCACTCCAATGATCCCTATCTTATCCAATGATATGCATTGTTTTTTGATGAGCTTTGTATTCTTTCCTATTGAAGATTAGTTCGTCCAATTGGACACAAATTTGATGAATCTTTCATTGTCTCTCATTTTATCAAAATCAAGATCTCCCTTTGCTTTGATCCTGAATGTAAGATCCTGCTTGATTGCTTGCTCAAGCATGTCTATTGATTCATCAAACTTGTTTTGGAGTGCTTTGCTGCAAGCCTTGTGATAAAGGGCATTGGCATGCTGTGGATATGTCTGCAAGATTTTGTCATAAAATGATATTGCTTTTTCATAGTCTCTTAAATAATGATAACACAATCCGGTGTTAATCAATCCAAGAATGTTGTTACTTTCAATTTTTAAAACTCTATCATAACAAATTATAGCATCATAATATCTTCCAATCTTTCCAAATGCATGTCCTTTGTTTAGTAAGGCGTCAAGATGATCAGGATTGATCTCTAATACTTTGTTAAAATATAAAATTGATTCTTTTGGGTTTCCTGTCTTGCGGAGTATCATACCATTGTTGAATAATTCGTCAATACCTTTCAGTTCTTCCATATGGTAGATACACCCTAGGTGTGTATAAATCTGAAACTTTCTTATATAATAAAAGTAGAATTTATGGCATGCCGCTAACAAATGATATCATTATAAAATTAAATGAAATTACAACATCAGTTTCTAGAAAGAAAAATCTCTCACAAGGCGATGAGAATATGATCAAAAACATCTTTAAAAATATAGTTGAAGGAGACGGAAGATATGATGTAAATGAGATAGAGTCATGGTTTGCACTTGAGGGTTCATGGAAAGATAAATCAGTCGTTGACAGAATAGTAAACATGGCTCATTATCAACAAACAAAATACGAAGAAAAAAACAAACTAAAATTTGCCTCTGATGGCTGCAGTTGCGGTAATTAGAACATAAAATAAAAAACCTATATTCTACGATAGAACGTGGTTTTGTATGGCTGAGATAAAGGCATCTATCCAGATCAATTCTCCAGTAGACAAGGTCTGGAATGTTGTATCTGATCTTGACAGAGAATCAAAATTTTGGAATAATATCACAAAGGTCAGAACCATATCAACAGAAGGCAATGTTGTAAAACGTGAGATAACAATGGGCAAGGGAGACAGGTGCTTACAGACTGTAACACTTTATCCGCAAGAAAAAATTCTTGCAGAATTTACCAAGGGAATAATTGGTGGCACAAAAACCACTACACTGACTTCAAGTTCTGGTGGTACCAGTTTGGAAATATTATGGGACATTAAATTCAAAGGGATGGCTGGATTTCTATCAGGAAAACTAAACAGTGATTTTCAAGGTAACACAGAACAAGCTGTTCTTGCAATAAAACAAGCAGCTGAGGGAAATACACCACAATCATCATTTAAGATGGAAACAAGAATCCACTGGGCTGACAAGTTCGATTCTGATAAATAAATCTGATAATTTACCACATTCCCCCGCCGCCCCCTGGACTGTCAAAGTTTTTCTGGGATGGACGGGCGTGAGCTTTTTTCATATGCCTTTCTAATCGCACAGGATCATTTAGTTCCATGCCGCATTCTTTGCATTTTGTTTCAATGGCTTTTTTCTTGAAAAGACCCATGTTATTATCAAGATTATACTGATATTAAAATTGAATTGTTTAATCTATTGCAAATCTTCTTTTTTTATGCCACTAGTTTCAATTTCATATCTTAGTGGTGCTGGCAATTCATGATATGCCTTGTCTACTAGAATCTTGATTTGATCATCTGGAACATTGACTTTTCTTAACAGAATCCCACGTTGATGTGCAAAAGCATTTTTCCAAAATCCCGATCCGTCAAATGTCCCTATCTTTGGTAAATAGCTTGACGGCCTACCCATGCTCTGCTCTCTCTTTTACTAATTTGTATTCTCTTGCTCTCTGTTCCATCCGGGTCTTTCCCTCTGCAAACTTTTTTCTCTCTTCATCGCTCACAAGTACTAGTTCAGGTACTGGAGTTGGCTTGCCGTCTTTGTCTAGTGCTACTGCCGTAACAAACGCAGTACCTGTAAGAGTTCGAGTATTTTTTGCAATATCTTCTGCTTCTACCTTGATCTCAATTTCCATCGATGATTTACTGACATAATTTAATCTGGCGTTAACTATCAAGGCATTTCCCACATAGACAGGTTTTAGAAAGTTGACTCTGTCTATGCTTGCAGTAACTATGTTCATTTGAGCATGTCTTTGCGCAACAAGGCCTGCTGCAAGATCAATTTGTTTTAGGATCTCGCCTCCAAAGACATTCCCAGCTGGATTTGCGTCAGATGGAAACATACGAACTATCAATTCTGCCTTTGTATCATTTGGACTTTTTGCTTTCAAAGAATTTCAGATTAGACTGGTTTGTCCCTTTTTATTTAGCTTCTTTTACTTGATGCTCTTCAAGGAAATCCCAGGGCTCGCCAGTTTCATTTTGTTTTAACCACTCTGCCATTTGTTGAATAACCTCTTTTTTGGTAAACTTGCCTTCCTTTGTTACAAAATACTCTTTTGTTGATTCCCTGAATTTCTTGTAATCCATTCCTTTCATGATTATTTATAGAAAAACTAGTAGAAATCTTCTTGCCTTTCAATCAAACTTGACAGCCATGTCTTTGGTTTAATTTGAATAATCTGAAATAACAAAGGCCTTCTTTTTTATATTATTCATTTTATAATCTAAAGCGTGCCAGATCTTGATGACCTAGCCAAGGCAAAAATAGTTCAAATGATTCTAGACAAGAAAACAGAAGCTGCCCTTGAAAAGCTAAGCGAATTTTATCATGTTGAAAGTCCCAAAATAGTAGTTGGAACAATCAAAGGAAAAAGAAGAACTGTATATGCTGTTTATGTATCATCTCAAAAAAAGATTTATGCTTTAAATTCTGATGTTTTTTACAATCCATTCATAATCTTGCATGAATATTATCATCACATACGATCAAAACTTGGAGTACACCGAGGTTCCGAGAGGCATGCCAACACATTTGCAAAGGATTTTGTTGATTCGTATGTTAGGATAGCAAGGTAACTATTGAACAAAGAAGAGAAATTAAACATGCACAAAGACAGAGGCATTTGCAAAGGGATCTGTAAAGAGTACAAGGTTAGAAAACCAAGAGATGGAACTAGCCGTTATTTGTCAGGTCAGGTACGATGTCAAATATGTGGAGTTTTTATTTCAAGGCAAGGATGTCATGACAGAGAGGAAAATCCCGCAACTGATGAGACTGTAGATCTTTACTGCAATTGTTGTAACTGCATGGTAAGATCTAAACCAAGAAACAAACAGGGAACAAAACATGTTAACAAAACACCGCAAGAAGAATATGAAATATTGGAAAAGAGGTTAGAGGAATAATCATCTACTTTTTTGAATAATTAAAAGATGATTTGTGTGGTACAAAAAACAGATTCATTTTCAAAAAGATACAGACGGACTTTATACCTATTAGGCTTGGGATTGTTCTAAAGAAATCATGTGTGACATAATCCTTGTTTCTAGTCTTTCTGCACCTGCTCCAAAGTATTCTCTTAAAACGTCATCAAGTTTATGAAACTCATTAACTTCAAGTGGTATTGACATGTGATATTTTTCAGATAACCGATCCTCAATTTTTTTTAAAACTGTTTCGCTCAAGTTATCCTTAATTACACTACGTACTGATTGAGATAGCAGCGTTTCTTTTCTTATCATGGAAAAAAGACTGAAGAATTATGATATAAATCCCGTCTGCCAAAATTGGAAATTAAGAAAAAAAATTTTTAATTTGAATTATTTTTTTTGATCAATTATTCTGATGACGTATTAATCCATGTATGTAACAAAAAATTCCTTACAACCAGTGATAGGCCAAAAGAGATCAAAGAAGAGTCTGGCACACACATTCAAGGATAGTAATAGAGTGGAACAAAGGGAGGGTAGCCTTATTAGGTTAACCGTAGCTGTGTCGTTAATCACGCTCCTTCTTTCAGTTGCCACACTAGTGATTATGGTATATTTTGGCGTCTTTAATGGAAATCTAAAGTGGAATGAATATGGGATTGCCTATGATCAAGCTGGTCAAATAATTTCTTGGCTTGTAATGGCAATTATCGGTGGTTTTGCTATTTCAATTATGTTGGGAATTTCCTATCTCATCACGAAAAAAAGGAGAAAATCTCCTCATCACAAGGATGACACACCACCGTTTTTCTCGATTAACAATGCCGTGAAAACTGCACCTCCAATGCCAAAACCAAAAATGTCAGTAGAAAATTTTGGAATAAAAACAGTAAATGAGGAGATCCTTGCAACAAATGCTCAAAAGAAATTTGCATTATTGGAGCTTACTCAGATAAGATTCCAAATCGAGTCTTCCAGAACAAAACTGTCGGAACTAAATTCGCAGGTAGAAAGGACCAAGGATGAGCTAAATTCTGTCCAAAAACAATTTTCAAAAAGAGATGCAGCAAGTTCGGATCTGAAAAAGACAAGTTCAGAAATTGAATCAGCAAAAACAAAACTTTCAGACCTAAACTCACGGATACAAAAAGCAAAAGGTGAACTGGACTCTTTACATAAGCAATATTCAAAAAAAGATGATGCAGTATCAGAGCTTACACGTACAAGATCAGAGATGGAGTCTGCAAAAGCAAAGCTAAGTGATCTAAACTCTCAGATAGGAAAGGCACAATCTGATCTGGATTCATTGGATAAGCAGTATGCACAAAAGAGTGCTGAAATCTCAGAACTAACACATACAAGGTCGCAAAACGGGTCTGTTAAGCCACGTCTTTCTGACCTAAAATTACAAATCGAAGCTGCAATAGGTGAATCGCTCAAGTCATTGCAAACTCAATATGAACAAAAGAAAGCAGCAGAAGGGGAACTAAACCAGACAATGTCACAAATAGAATCAGCAAAGGCAAAGATAACTGAATTAAACTCGCAGATTGATAAAGGAAAATCAGAGCTTGATTCCTTCCAAAATCAATATGCTCAAAGAGACGAAGCAGTAAAGGATCTTTCCAAGACACTCGCACAGATTGATTCTTCCAAGGCAAACCTCTCTAATCTAAA
>DUJB01000003.1 GCA_013330055.1 Nitrosopumilaceae archaeon | reverse complement strand
TGAAGAAAATAATCATATTTTCAATCATAGTTTTATTTTTCTTTGGTCAAAACTTTATACCAAATTCATTTTCTGCACAAGCGGATTATTTTTTAAAATTAGATGGAATTGATGGTGAAGCAGTTGTAAAAGGCGAGAGTGGGTGGATTCAGCTTTACTCTGTCCAGTACAATGAAAGTGACTTTGATTTTATTACAGGTCTTTCAAATCCTGCAGTCCAAACCGATAATCCAAAATGGACCTTGGTCAAACAAATCGACAAATCATCTCCAATGCTTTTTGAAGCGGTAGCTACTGGAAAACACATCAAAGAAGGAACGCTCACTTTGTGTAATGATGATAATTGTGAATCAAAAATTCTTCTCACTGATGTTTCCATAATAGGATTTAACGTAAATTCAACTGCTGGTGTTGATACTGAAACGATTCTACTCAAATCTTTGTCTGCTAGTGTTAAAGGAGAAACTATCGTGATTCCTGGCTGGATTAAAAACAATGCCAGATGGTTTGCAGATGGTTCCATTGGAGAGTCCGACTTTACAAAGGGAATAGAGTACATGATAAAAGAAGGAATCATGAAGATTCCTAATCTTCCACCAACTGCCTCTGATGTAGCAAAGATAAATGTTCCAGACTGGGTTAAGAACAATGCATTATGGTGGGCAGATGGCCTGATAACAGATGATGACTTTGTTAAAGGGATTCAGTACCTTGTAGAACATGGAATAATCCGTGTTTAAAATTTTAAATTAGAATTTAGGAAAATGTCCTAAATCATGTCCTTTTGTTCGTAGGAAATGTCCCAAATTCTTGTTTTATTAAACCATGTCTTGCAGATAATTATTTTGCCATAAAGAATTTTTTTTCAGATTCGCTGAATCTTTCAATAGAATATCTTAGCATTGTTCTTGGCATGTTTTTGTAATGTTTTTTTAAAAAATAAATTTCTGTTTTCTTGTTTCTCTTTCCAACCTCTCTTAGCATCCATCCTACTGCTTTGTGGATAAGATCTTCTTTGTCGTGTATCAAGATCTCTGAAATTTTTAGAGTGTCATCAAACTTGTTTTGTTTGATAAAAGCAANNCACCAAGAATCTTGTCTGCAGAAAGGTCAACCAGATCCCAGTTGTTTACGTGTTTGATATTATCAAGGTACAGATCAATGATTTTTTTTCTTTGTGATTCCTCAGACTCGTCGAATTTTTCTACCAAGATTAATAATCCTGTCAGCTTGCACTCGTGTATTTTGTCTGCAAGTAATTTTTTTACATCAGCAAAACTTGCTTCTTGGTACCTTTTGGCAATCCTTCTTTGGTCTGGTACTGTGATTCCAAGAAATATGTCACCTTCGCCGTACTGCCCTTTTCCTGTCTTGAAAAATCCTGACATTACTTTGGCTTTTTCTTTGTTTGCGAGTTTTTTTAAATCTGAAATAATTAATTGATACAATTTGATTTTTAAATTACTTTGTGTCAGAGGTGCTACCGGTAGAAAGCAGACCACGTACTATTTCTAGTATTTTTTCTGTGCCAGTAGGCTTGTGAACTAAAATTGTCGGGTTCAAATTTCGTAACCTTGCTTTGGTTTCTGAAACCGATTCTGCTGTAACCATCATTACTATAGCATGAGGATTTATTTCTCTAATCCTTTCTAGTGCATAAAATCCATCATATCTTGGCATATAAACATCTAAAATAACAAGATCAGGTTTAAATTTTCGGTAAAGTTCCACGGCTTGTTTTCCATCAAAAGCTCTTCCTATGACTGTGATGTCAAGTATTTGTAAAAGGTCACAAAAAACCTCCACGGTATCATGGTCATTATCTACTACCAATGCTGTCCTTTGATTCTCTGTTGCGTCAGACAACTGAATCAATCCATGGTGCAGCCGTGGCTAGCCGCTTTGTAATCATTGCCTTGTCTTTGATATCCAGCCTATCTGTGACATCGATGCTTCCCACAGGTGAATATTGTGCATGTACTGAAAATGTGACACCAAAGAGTAACATGAGCATAGCAATTAGTACATACCTTTGATTCAATAAATTACTATTTGTTGAATACAATCATAAGCTAATCCCTCAAAAATTACAAATATTTTCTGATTTGGTAAATAAGAATCTCATCGCCTTTGTAAAATCAACCTATACAAGTTCCTATCTTGCATTAGGGATAACAATCATTGTCATGAATATGGTATAATTTTGCTTGAAATAATTTTTATATCTTGGATTTTTAAATAATGAAAATGGTTGAGCGCTGTAAGTTCTGTAAAAAGACTCTTGGGTCATGTACTTGTGATGAGAACAGCCTTGGAGAATATTATAACAAGGCAAAAGAACGTGATGACCCATACGGATAGATGCAATTTGGAGATGAAACCAGGCATGAGATTTCTAATGAGACAATCATATCATGAGAGTATAGTGATTGCCAATTTCAGGAAAATTTTGCTTTAAAAAATGGTGATTTCCAAAACTGGCAGAGGGGGTTTTAATATCTTATTTCCAATTTCAGAACTATGCGGACCAAAATTGGAAATCACCAAATTCCAAACCTGCTCAGTATCATCCTAGCAGTAGTGCTAGTTACCGGTGCACTAACGATAGTCATCCCATCCGCAATTACTGAAGCCTTTGCTGCAGGAAACGGAAATGGTCAATCCAATAATCAAAACAACAATTCAACCAACAATTCACAAAACGAGAATTCAAATAACAATTCACAAAACAATGAACAGTCAAACTCAAGCAATGAACAATCAGAATCAGGAAACAATGGCAGTGAGGACAATGAACACAAAACAACAATATGCCACTTTCCTCAAGGTGATCCAGAAAATCCTGTAACAATACTAGTCGCAGATAGTTCAGTACCAGCACACATAGAACAACATGGAGATTACCTAGGAGAGTGTGTAATCAACCAAGAAGACGAACAAACAAACTCAGACAATGAACAATCAAACTCAGACGAAAATACCCAATCAGAATCACAAAGCGACAACGAATCTAATTCACAAAACAACGAGTCAGAAAATGAACAGTCAGACTCACAATCAAATGAGCAATCAAATTCAGAAAACAATGATCAATCAAATTCAGAAAATGATTCAAACGTGCCAAGTGAGGAATCTATTACCCTTACGGGCACAGCAATATCTCAGACTATAATCAACATTGAATGGAACGAGATATCTCCAGATTGCGGTGAAGTGACAGGTTATGATATTTACAGAATGGGACCAGAAGACGAAGATTTTGTCCTCATAGATTCAGTTGCTGCCAATACCACACACTATACAGATTCAGGCCTTGATGGTAATACCACTTATACATACAAAGTAGTTGCAATCTGCAGCGGTGAATGCCCTCCTATAGAATCTGATCAAGCGTCAGCAACTACAATGTCATTTGCAGTACCACATGGTGCACTATCATATGACATCACCCCACCAGTAACAAATGGAATCGACTTTCACTCTACATTTAGTGAAATAGAATATGATGGATTTTTTGGAAGACTAGCATCATACTCTAATGACATCCCAACTCAGATAATGTATACAGGAGCAGAGGAGCGAGTCCAAGTTAGTGTCTATGACAACAATGGAATTGCTGCAATCAAACGAGTCGTAGTAAACATGTTCTTTGATTACATGGAGACTCAGAAAGCCGATACATATTTCATGTATGAAGAAGACGGACAAAAATTAACAGTCTCTGATCAATTTGGATTCTTTGGCGATGTTTCAGTACACAGAACATTTACAGATTCTGATATGATATTGACATTTGTCTTTACACCACAAAATCCGATGCCAATCACTGACCTTGTGATAAATGCTGAAGACGAGTACAGAAACAACCAGAACACTATCGTCTTTGGTGCATTTGAAATTCAAGGTGAATCGATGTCATCTGAAGAATCAAGTACAGCCCTTGCAGTTATTCCTTATTACAAGAATCCAGATTGGAACCAAATTGTAATTGATTCAGATGGAAACATGATGATACATGATTCGTTTGGCAACTTGGACAAAATTGATGTACCAGTAAATGACGAGTTTGTTCAATATGGTGATTACATTGGAAGATCAGAAAGACATGATGACGGATTCTATGANNACCATATCAAGGCAGACAAGGTATTCAAGTATCCAAGCAATGTTGGAAAATCAGACAGAGAAGATATCAAAGCAATGAGTGATCTAAAGCAAAAAGAACATTTGAAAGCGATGGTTCTTGTAGCGAAGATTTCTTAAAGCATTTGTTGAATCCTTAAGAAGAAACTTAAATAATTACAGAGGATATTTAATTGCCACATGTCTGTCAAGATAAGAGATATCAAAACTAAAGTGATCAAAGAAGACAACGGTTCTTACTCTATCGCATGTTCTGCGTTGGGTGTTTATAGCACTGGCAAAAATCAGCAGGATGCCAAAAAAAACTATCTAAAGGCTCTTGAGCTTCATTTATCAGTATTAAGAGAGAAAGCCATAGAATCTATTGCGATTTGAAAAGGCTTGCACCAATACAAGGAAGAGAATTAATCAAAATTCTTTGTAACAAATTTGGTTTTCAAGCCATAAGACAAAAAGGAAGTCATGTCACAATTACAAATGGTTCGATATACGTTACCGTTCCACTAAAGGAGGTTCGTGTAGGATTGCTTGGTGTTATTTTAAGAGATTGTAGTATAGCAAGGGAAGAATTTTTGAAAGAGGTTTAATTGATTCAATAATATTTGCATCTAAAGATTTGAGAATTATTTCAGGATCTGTTTTTTGCTTTTTGGTCTTGATACAGGCTCTGGATCTAATAGTACTATCTTTCTTCCAATGGAGTAATCACTTCCACATATTGGACAGTTAAAATG
>DUJB01000005.1 GCA_013330055.1 Nitrosopumilaceae archaeon | reverse complement strand
TGGATAAAAATGAATTTGTCTATGGTCTTGTGATGGGAATGGGACTAGGTATGGCTACAGCCGCAGTGGCCACGTATAAGCGAGAAATTCCTTCATCTGAGGATCTCATGAGAATAAAGAATCTAGTCTACAAAATGGTGCCTGCTATCAGAGAAAGCATATTCAAATAGCCTAAAAAAACACATCAAGTCCAGTCTTTTCTCCAGATTGTTTTTCTAATATTTTAGACATTTTTTCTCCCATATTCTTTGCTGCCGTAACTTTTCTTTTTCCAATCCAATAATACGTTTCATCTGAAGTGTCTTTTGCAATTAAAACTACCAATTTGCCTAAAGACTTTCTACCAGTGCGACCTTTTCTTTGAATGTATCTTATTGAACTTGGCACATTATCAAAAAATACGACAAGATTGACTTCTGAAATATCTAATCCCTCTTCGCCTACGCGTGTTGCAATTAGAACTTTGTATACGCCATCACGAAATTTCTGTACCGTTTCTATCTGTTTTTTTTGTTTTAAACCTGACTCGCCAGCTTTTCCAATTAAAAATCCAGCAGCAATTCCCATCTCGATTAGTTTTTGATATATTATTTCTACAGAATCTCTGTAACTAGTAAAGACTAGAGCCTTTCCAGAAATTGGTTCTAAAATTTCTTTTAATTTTACAATTTTAGAATGTTCTATTCCTTTTGCCTGAGCTGCCTTTGCAAGTCTTACTGCTTTGGCAAAGTTTAGGTCATTTTCAAAAAGATCTTTTATTCCGACACCTTTTTTTTCTTGTGTGCGTTGGCAGAATCGTAGAAATGATGTAACCCCGTGTGATTCAAAAACATTTAGTGCATGTGTAATTCGTATTGCAGTAAAAAGTGGTTTTGCGGCACGTCTGTTTTGTCTTATCACAAACTCACGCACTCTCAAAAGCTGTGATAGTGACTTGTTGTCTGACAGGTTAAGGCCTAGTCTTTTTAGCTCTTGATATCTCGAGTCCAAGGCAGCTTTTAGAAGGGTTTGAACCTCTTTCATCTCAGGCGGGAGCTCAACTGTAATCCATTGCGTCTCTGTTTGTTGTACATATGGTTTTACATCTGGACTCTCTTCGCTTCTTTGTGCTATGCTGGAAATTCTTAACGTTTGTAGTATTTCAGTTGCCTTTTCTTTCTCACTTGGGAGTGTAGCAGTCATGCCAACTATTCTTACATCTGTATTTCTAAATCGCTCAGAAATGCCTGAATACGCATAGTCGCCAATGGTTCTGTGAGCTTCATCAATTATTAGTAAACTAAATTGATCTGGCGAAACAATCTGTCTGTCAAGATCATTTTTTGTAATTTCCGGTGTTGCACAAATCACACTGTTTAACCAGAGTTTTTTTCTTTTNNAATTCATAATGTTGGTGTGCCAAAACTCGTGTCGGCGCAAGAAATAAAACTCCGCCTTTTCTTTTTGATAAAAAATCAGCAATTACGTGTAATGCTACTGTTGTCTTGCCAAGACCGGTGGGAAGAACTACCAGACAGTTTTCTTTTATTGCTTGACTTGCTAAATTTATTTGGTACTCTCTATACTCGATAGAATCCTTTTTGATCAACTTGTGATCTATATATTGTGAAGCCACACAACAATCTTCATTTATCCAAGTAAAAAGTTTCTTTCAATTCTTATATTGCGGTAATTATCACTTGTGTGGTGTAAATATGTCATTTGAACGCCCCGCATGGGATGAATACTTTATGTTACAAGCAGAATTGGCTAAACTTCGTTCCAATTGTATAACAAGACAAGTGGGAGCTGTAATCGTCCGTGATCATAGGCAGATTGCTACTGGCTATAACGGCACACCGCCTGGTGTGAAAAATTGCTTTGAAGGAGGATGCAAAAGGTGCCTCTTGAGGGCAGAGGGAAAGATTGCCTCAGGAGAGGGGCTGGATAGGTGCCTCTGTAACCATGCTGAGGCAAATGCAATAATGCATTGCGCTATACTAGGCGTGGGCTCTGGTACAAAAGACACGACGCTTTACACCACTTTTGTAACTTGCCTTGAATGCAGTAAGATGGCAATTACTATAGGAATAAAACGAATTGTCTGTCTTGGCTCGTATCCTGAAACAGATTTTGATTTACTAAAAGAAGCTGGGCTTGAAGTAGTTATTTTAGACAAGAAAAAAATTGAACACTGGATACGTGTTTTACTTGAGAACCCCAAAGCAAATCTAATTCCAAAATAGAGTGTATCTATGCAACAAAACATCTTGGGTGCAGTTGATGAAGTAACAACATCAATGCCTCCCGCATTACTTGTTTCTGCAACATATGACAGCCAGAAAAAAGCTGCAGTTCTAAAATTCTATGAACCTGTTTCACAAAAAATTCTTTTATGGACAGACAACACAGGTCACAAACCATACTGCTACTCAAAGCTTAATCCAGAAGAATTAAAATTCTTATCAGAAAGAAAAGATATCTTAAAGCTAGAAAAGACAGAAAAAAAGGATTTGCTCAAAGACAGAACAATAGAGGTAACAAAAATTGTTGTTGCAGATCCGCTTGCTATAGGAGGAACACAGACTGACAAGAGCATACGGAACATCCTAGAAACCTGGGAATCAGACATAAAATATTATGAAAACTATCTTTATGATCGTTTACTCATTGTTGGAAAATATTACAAAATAGTAGATGGCAAGCTGGAATCATTTGGTTATGATATACCAGACGAAGTACAGCTTGCCCTAAAGGGTCTGCTATGGGATAAAGTAACAAACAAAGGAATTATTGATTCAAAAGAATTTCAAAATCATATTTCTGAATGGGCACATCTTTTGAACCAGCCGATCCCAAAAATTAGAAGGATAAGTTTTGACATTGAGGTAGAGTCAGAAATAGGCAGAATTCCTGACCCAAAGGTGGCAGACAAAAAAATAACTGCCATGGGATTTGCAGGAAGCGATGGTCTAAAGCAAGTCTTTGTTTTAAAGAAAAAAGACAAACAACTAGGAACAACCGAGATTGCATCTGATATCAAAGTCACATTCTATGAAGAAGAC
Source organism: Nitrosopumilaceae archaeon (assembly GCA_013330055.1). GTDB lineage: Archaea > Thermoproteota > Nitrososphaeria > Nitrososphaerales > Nitrosopumilaceae > UBA8516 > UBA8516 sp8516u. The sequence continues at coordinate 1,945 of DUJB01000005.1, read as the reverse complement.
CAAGAAAAACAGATGATAAAAGATGGACTCAAACTATTGACAGACTATCCTTTTGTGATTACATACAACGGTGATGAATTTGATATGCCATATGTATACAATAGAGCTGAAAGATTAGGCATCGAATCCAAAGAAATTCCTCTTATCATGATGCGAGACTCTGCAACTCTAAAGCATGGAGTTCATCTTGATCTATACAGAACTTTTTCAAACCGTTCTTTCCAAATTTACGCATTCAGTCACAAGTATACAGACTTTTCTTTAAACAGTGTCTCTGAAGGATTACTAAACGAATCTAAAATGGAATATGACGGGGAGCTTGGTGATCTGTCTTTATATGAGCTTGCAAATTATTGCTTCAACGACGCAAAACTTACACTCAATCTGACAAGCTTTAACAATGATCTGTTAATGGATTTGCTTGTTGTAATTACTCGCATTGGCAGAATGCCAATCGATGACATTTCAAGAATGGGCGTATCCCAATGGATTCGAAGTCTATTTTATTTTGAACACAGAAAAAATAACGCATTGATACCGCGCAGAGATGAGCTTGATCAAAAGTCAACTGCAGTTTCAACTGATGCCATAATCAAAGACAAAAAATATCGTGGTGGATTAGTGGTAGAGCCAAAAGAAGGAATTCATTTTAATGTCGTAGTTATGGATTTTGCAAGTCTGTATCCTAGTATAATCAAAGTTCGAAACCTCTCATATGAAACAGTTCGTTGTACTCATGAAATATGTAAGAAAAATACCATTCCTGGGACGAACCACTGGGTTTGTACGCTCAAAAATGGCCTAACCGCGCTCCTAATTGGTTCATTGAGAGATTTGAGAGTAAATTATTACAAGAATCTCTCAAAAAATATGGCTCTAAATGAAGACCAAAGACAACTTTACACTGTAGTAAGCCAAGCGCTCAAAGTCATACTAAATGCAAGCTATGGAGTAATGGGGGCTGAAATATTTCCATTGTATTGCTTACCTGTGGCAGAAGCAACAACTGCTGTTGGTAGGTATACAATTTTAGAAACAATTGAAAAATGCAAATCTGGTGGAATCGAAGTTTTGTATGGTGACACCGATTCAATATTTTTAAAAGGACCAACAAAAGAACAGATCCAAATTGTAATTGATTGGGCAAAAAAAGAATTCGGTGTCGATTTGGATCTTGATAAAGAATATCGATATGTCGTACTAAGCACAAGGAAGAAAAACTATCTTGGGGTAAAAAATGATGGCAAGGTAGATGTCAAGGGGNNGAGAAAATTGGTACCATGATATCACTGTATGCAAAAAAACTTAAAGCAAAAGAGATTCCGCTTTCTGAACTTACATTTAATGTAATGATAAGTAAAGCGCCTTCTGAATATGTGAAAACTGTTCCACAACACATTCGTGCTGCTAAACTTTTAGAATCAATAAGAGAAATAAAAAAAGGCGATATCATTTCCTATGTTAAAATAATAAACAAACCTGGCGTCAAACCAGTTGAGATGGCAAGACCTGACGAGATTGATTCTGCAAAATACATGGAGTTTATGGAAAGCACCTTTGACCAGATCTTGTCCTCGATGGATCTTGACTTTAGTTCACTTATTGGGGCGCCAAAACAGACGGGATTGGACCAGTTCTTTTGGAACTAGGTTTAAAATTATCTACTTTTAGGTGCAATTAGGTTAGGCTAATATTCACACAATTTATAACTGGATCTTGTAATTTTTATAGGTATGCGAATAGATTCATGTAGGACATGTGGTGTGGAAATGAAAGAATTTCAAACATGCCCTGTATGCAGAATAGTAACAAGATTTGTCTGCACAAAATGTAGCAGGACTAGCGATGAGCAGGTTCATCCACAATGCAGCCTACTAGCCAAATCAGCGGTTGCAAACTAGCATCAATTTTCTTAATTTTCAGATAAATATCTATATTTGGTTAG
>DUJB01000034.1 GCA_013330055.1 Nitrosopumilaceae archaeon | reverse complement strand
AAAAAATTATTTCCTGTAATGTGCAGCAAACGTCTTGGATTCTGTACCTTTTAGATCAGTTACAAATTGTTCTCTGATTGGTTTTCCATAAACCACCAAATCGCGTGCTAGCATTTCTAATCGTGATTTTATTTTATCGTTTGTGATTTCTACTCCATTGAAATCTTCTTCACCATTAACTGATATTCCATATGGCATACTCCAACCATAACACTGACGTACTGCAGTCCTCATCTGATCCATTACAGTTAAGCCTTTTTCATGCGATGCACAGATGTATCCAAATAGTTTACCAGCAAATACAGACCAGAAATAATCCAAAAAGTTTTTCATGGAACCTGACATGGAACCATGATAATCAGGTGTTGCAAGTATGAATGCTTCTGCCCATTTAACATCATCAGTGACTTTTTGTATCTCTTTTGTTTCTTTATCTTTGGAATACAACATTGGAAGTTGAGTTTGTTGCAAGTCTAAAAGACGCGTTTGAGCCCCATTTTGTTTTGCAAAATCCAAGACAATCTTTAATGCTACTGTACTAAAAGAACCTTGACGCATACTTGAACCTACGCCTAAAATTTTAATCGTCATGGAAAAACTCCTAAAAATGTTCTAGTAAATCTTCTTTTGGCAATTCTTAATGCATTTTTTCCTTGTGGAGAAAGTGAATAGGTAATTGTCTTGCCTTCTTTTTGTTCTTCAAGAAAACCAGCTTCCTTTAACCCCTTTATGGCAGGATAAATTGTTCCAGGACTTGGCTTTTCGCCCTTTCTTTTTGCAAGTTCGTCTGCAAGCTCTTGTCCATGCATGGCTTTTTTTGAAAGCAAAAACAGAATCAAAAATCCCAGAAAACCCCTCATGTCACAGCAATCATCGCCCATTTTTCTCATACTGATCTATTGGGTGTCCGATATATATAAATACTCAGACAACTAATGTATCGTATGTCCGATATAAAAAAGGAGGTGAATTCATGGGTTACAATTGTTGTGGTGTAAGCGTACAAAGTGCAAGAAACTTTCTTACTAAAGAGGAAAGAGTTGCACTGTTAAAGGAATACAAAGAAGATCTTGACAAGGAGTCTCAGGGAGTTTCTGAGAAAATAAAGCAGCTTGAAAAGGAATAGTCTCATCTAGACGTGATATAACACTAATGAAAGAAATTACATCTTCAAAAGAGTTTGAGCAAGAGGTACTATCATCTACCAAACCAGTCTTTGTTGATTTTTGGGCAGAGTGGTGTGGTCCATGTAGGATGGTAGGACCTGTTGTCGAGGAGCTCTCACGGGAATACAACGGTTCTGTCAACTTTGTCAAAGTCAACGTGGATCAAAATAGTGATCTTGTACAAAAATACAACGTGTTTAGTATTCCAACACTTGCTATCTTCAAAGACGGTAAGGCAGTATCACAAAAGGTGGGAGCTGCATCAAAAGAATCATTTAGAGCCATGATTGATGGTCAAATTAACCATTAATCTTGGCCTTTTTTTTATTTAAATCATCAAAATCAGGTAAAGGGGAACGGCCTTGATCCATGTTTTTATCATTATACAGCTTAATTGATTAGTTGAAGGCTCTTGTAATTCCAAAGATTAAAGGAAAGTGGGAAGTAAAAGAGATTCCAACTCCTGAACCTGGCCCTACTCAAGTTTTAATCAAGATACATGCAAGCGGTTTGTGTTATACTGACGTACACATTACTGAAGGTCAATTACCTTTTCCAATAGAGTTCCCTAGGACGATAGGACATGAGCCAGTAGGTGAGATAGTCAAAGTTGGAGATGCCGTAGATTTTAGAAAAATTGGAGACAGAGTTGGGGTTCCATGGATCCAAAAGACATGTGGCAGATGCGAATGGTGTCTTAGAGGAAAAAACCTTTTTTGCCAACAACAAATGGGAACAGGCATAAGCTACCAAGGAAGTCATGCCGAATACATGATTGCAGAAGCTGCTGCCACGGTGCTTTTACCAGACAAAATAACCTATGAGCAGGCGGCACCAGTATTTTGTGCTGGCTATACCGTTTATAGCGGTTTGAGGCTAGCAGAACCTAAACCTCATGAAAAAATTGCCGTTTTAGGAATAGGCGGTTTGGGCCATCTTGGAATTCAATACTCAAAGGCCTGTGGTTTTGAAACCATTGCTATCTCTCATTCGCCAGACAAAGCAGAGTTGTGTTACAAGCTCGGTGCAGATCTTGTAGTAAAAAACGCTGAAGAATTAAAAAATTCAGGTGGTGCCGATGTTATACTTGCAACTGGAAATTCTAACAAGGCAGCAAGTGAATCGATAGTTGGTCTTAGGCCTGATGGAAGGCTAATGATAATGGGGTTTGACAGTCAACCCATTCAAGTTCCTCCAGAAATTCTACTGAGTAGATTAAGAATAATTGGCTCTACCCAAAATTCTCCTGAATATCTTTATGAAGCATTAGATCTGGTAGCAAAACAAAAAGTCAAAGTAATGACTGAAACATTTTCACTTGATAACATTGCAGAAGCCTATGACAAGGTTGTCAATGGCAAAGTAAGATTCAGGGCAGTTATCAAACCTTGATTTGTTTACGATAAACTTAACATTTAGAACGACGTAAGTATAACATGGCAAGAGAATCTCTTGAAAAAAGCGGAATCATTGAAAATCTTTCCAAAGAAAAAATTGCCAAGGCAGTAAAAACAGCAAGAAAAGAAGCAGCCCAAAAATATTCTTTAATCATAGCTNNTCTGAGGTTATCAAGAAAATGCAGTCTCAGATGCTTTTGAGGATGGAGCTATTATCTGACTTGTATATGAAATACCTGCATTCGCTTGACGATCTTTATGGAACTTGTTACATTGCAGAAAAGGAATTTTTTGACAAGCTGCCAATTGACAAAGACACTCTGGAAATGTGGGACAGTTATTGGAAAACATGGAAGCAGCTTTTGTTTCGTCAAATGGATGCAGCATCTGAATTTGAAAGGGGGTATGTCAGGGTTCGCAAGTCAACTATTGACTCGTACGATTCCTACATGCATCTATGGATGGAATCTTACGCAAAATCNNCTCTGGTGCTACAATAACAATGGATAAAAATCAATGCAAATTTCTTATAAACTCTCTTAACGCATGTGATTCTTCTCTGTACGCTTTAATTGTTTTTGTTTTGCCATCAGTAGATGCTAGTGTAACCCGTACAATATTGACTTCGGCATCAGAGGTAAACATGCGAGGTTCAACTTTTTCTATTTTATAATTTTGAGCAAGTAATTTTTTTAATTCAGAAATAGACTCAAACTCCAATTTTTATCCATGTATTTCGTTATCAACTCTTTCTGCCATTACATCAAGTTTTACAGTGTCTCCAAATTTTTTATACGTTAATTTTTCTAATGTTTTGATAATGCTTTTAGCTGTCCTATACTGAGGTATTTCAGGTTCATTTAACTCTCCATACAAACCGATTCCCTGAATTCCGTTTGTTTTTGCATAGCCTA
>DUJB01000032.1 GCA_013330055.1 Nitrosopumilaceae archaeon | reverse complement strand
ATGAGAGAGGCAAAGTTGTATCAAAGTACCGCAAGATTCATCTCTATGATGCATTAGGAATGAAAGAATCTAAAAAATTGTATCCTGGTTCCCAAATCTCAAAACCTATCAAGACAACACTAGGTACAATAGGAATGATGATCTGTTATGATCTCAGATTTCCTGAGATGTCAAGAACATTAGCATCTGCAGGATCAGAATTTTTGATAGTTCCATCAGCTTGGGTAAAAGGTGAGATGAAAGAAGAACACTGGATAACCATCAACAAAACGCGTGCAATTGAAAATGGTTGTTATGTTGTTGCTCCCGATCAAGTGGGAAACATTTACTGCGGAAGAAGTTTAGTAGTTGATCCATATGGAAAAATACTATTAGATATGAAAAAGGAAGAAGGAATTGGAATCGTTAAAGTTTCACTTGAGAGAATAAAACAAGTAAGAGAAAAACTTCCACTCTTAAAAAATCGTAGAACTGATATCTATACAAACTTTAAGTTTTAATTTGTCTGCTCTTACATTTTATATTACAACATTGTCTTGACCAATTTTGTTTTCTAGAGTATCTAAATAGAATTATTGGCCATGCACAAGTATTGCAAGAAATTTTTGTTGTGCAAATCATNNTGGGCAAATTTGTTCCAAGTATGACATATTTCCTTTTTTTCTCAGACCAAGAAAGATATCCATTTTTATCATAATATTGTATTATTTCATTTTTCATTTTAGCAATTTTTCTTTTTGAAATTTTAATAGAGTTTCTTGAAACTAAAATCTCTTTTTTTACAACAAGAGATTTCTCTACATTGAGCGTCATAGTGTTCTAATCATCTTCTTATAATTGAAGATTAATGAAGAATTTTTATATGGAATCTAGTCAGCGAGATTTGTGGAAAAAGTCTGTGTTATTGGTGCAGGAAGCACAAAATATGGAAAATTACAAGATAGCATTACAGACATAGCAGTTCAGGCATCCGTAGAAGCTATCGAGAACGCTGGCATTGAGCCAAAAGAAATCCAAGCAGGATACATATCAAACGTTTTTGGTATCGCAGATAAACAGGTTCACTTGGGACCTGTTATAATGAGTAATCTTGGAATTTCTGAAGTACCATCATTATCAATTGAATCTGCATGTGGAAGTGGTTCGGTTTCATTTCGAGAAGCTTATGCTAATGTAGCTGCAGGATTTTATGACGCAGTTTTAGCAACGGGTGTTGAAAAAGTAACTCATACTGGAACGGAATGGACTACAACATATTTTTCTTATTGCTCTGATTTTTTTTATGAAGGTGGAGCTGGCGCATCATTTCCAGGATTATTTGCATCAATGGCTCGAGCTTATCTTGCAGAATTCAAAGCAACTGAAGAAGATCTTGCAATGGTTGCAGTAAAAAATCATGACAATGGTTTTGCAAATCCAAAAGCACATTTAAGAAAAAGAATTACAGTCGATGATGTAATGAAATCTGCAGTTGTTGCTAGTCCTCTCAAGCTTTATGATTGTTGTCCATTCTCTGATGGTGCAAGTGCAGTGATCCTGTGTAGTGAAAAATTTGCAAAAGAACATACAAAAAATTACATTCAAGTTATTGGTTCAGGCAGAGGTGGATCACCAGCTGCATTACAAGGACGTGAACACATTACAACAATACCCAGCACAAAAATTGCAGCTCAAGCTGCATACAAAATGGCAGGTGTTACACCAAAAGATATTGACTTTGCAGAAGTACATGATTGTTTTACAATTGCAGAATTAGTTGATACTGAAGACTTGGGATTTTTTGAAAAAGGAAAAGCAGTTGATGCAGTACGACAAGGAATGACAAAGCTAAATGGTGCTATATCTATTAATCCATCTGGAGGACTAAAATCAAAAGGACATCCAATTGGTGCAACTGGAATTGGTCAAGTAGTTGAAGTATTTGATCAACTTACAGGAAAAGCTGGTGAAAGAACAGTAAAGGATGCTAAAATTGGTTTAACGCATAACTTTGGCGCAACAGGTGCAAGCTGCGCAGTACATATCTTCAAAAGTGTATAATTTGTCAGCAAAAGAAGAATTCGTTAATAGTGCAAAATCAGGCAAGATTCTAGCCCGAAAATGCACAAAATGCGGCTATTTGCATCTTGTCACCACCTATTTCTGCCAAAATTGTGGGAACAAGGGATTTGAGAATGTCTTAATCGAAGGGAAAGGCACTATCGTTACATATACCATCATTACAGTTCCTCCAGCAGGATATGAGAAATATACTCCATATGCTTGGGTTGTAATAAAACTAGATGGGGTAGATCTCCAAATATCTGGTTTTATGCAAAATATTACCTCTCCATCTGATCTACCACTTGGTGCAAAAACCAAAGTTGCTGGTTATGACGAACGTGGTATTTTGATAGAAAAACTGTAAATCAAATTTATTAAACTGATTAAAAAAAACCCAAACCAGTTCTTTTATAACATTAACAAAAAACGATCACAAATGTCAGTTGATGTTGTTTGTGGCAAATGTGGTACAAAGATAGCAAACATGCGAATGTTAAAATCTGTTAAAGAAGTCGCAAGACCATATAATAACAAATGTCCATCTTGTGGACAAACTCTTTCCACATCAGAATTTTCTATAGATGTACAGAAAAACTGATTAAAAATGTAGCTATATGATCTATTTCGTCACAAATCTTATTTACTGATGCTATCTAGACATGCCTATGGAACTAAGCGAAGATTTTGAAGATCAAAAACGAGGAGGAATTTTACAATCAGCATCAAAGCGTGTGAGAATGATCTTTTCTGTCATGGCAAGTCCAAACAGAATCGATATACTACGTATTTTAAACTCAAAAGGACCACTTACTTATTCTGAACTAAAATCACTTGCTGGCTTTAAATCAAAAAAGGAAAGTGGGAAATTTGCATATCACCTTAGGAAGCTATTAAGGCAATCCCTTGTGGCTCTAAATAAATCTGAAAGACGATATACTATCACAAACCTTGGAAAACTTGTTCTAAGCCTTGCAAGGCAGATCGAGGAACGCTCTATAATAGAGAGCGGAAAGATGTATGTACGAACATCGCACGAAGCAATAGAGGAATTTAACTCTCATAAGATAATACAGTCCCTTGTACGAGAAGGCAGCCTTCCTTTAGAATTAGCGCAAAAGATAACCGAAGAGGTAGAAAATCGAATCTACAAATTCCAAACTACTTATCTCACATCGTCACTCATACGTGAAATGGTCAACGCTGTTCTTTTAGAGCACGGTCATGAGGAATATAGACATAAGCTTGCCAGGTTAGGTCTTCCTGCGTATGATATTCATGAAATGATTACAAACGTTGATGGTATACATAATGGCGTAGAAGGGTTACTTTTTAAGACTGGTCAGGCAGTCTTTGGGGAACATCTTGTCCTTAACACATTGCCAAAGGATGTAGCAGATTCACATCTTTCAGGTGATATACACTTAACAAATACTGGAATTTGGTCACTCTTACCAGATACAATTTTTGTAAACATAAGAATTACTTGAAGATGGAATTGATCTTCGTGGAAAATTCCTTGGAGTGACAAGAATGCCTCCGATCAAGACACTTGATGATCTTACAACATCGCTTTCATTACTAACATCTTTACTTCTTAAAGAGGTATCACAAGAAGTAATTATAGATGGATTAGTAACAGTTTTGCAAAAATTTTCAAAAAATCTTTCAGAAGTTGAAGAAAAAATTGCAAATGCGTTTGCAATAACATCAACTGCACCGAAATATAACGAAAACTCAGCACTTGCATCATTTAGGATCCAACTTGGTTCTGATTCCAAGGTCATTGGAGCTATACTTGCTGGCTACAAGAAATACATCAAATCTACCCCACTCCCACAGGTAGGATTGATAATTGATTATGAAAAAGGCAGAGTCACCGAGTTTTCTGAGGTGCTTTCTGAAATTATAGCATTAGGAGGCCGAATAATCTTCTCCAAGGGACACGTATCGAACCACGGAATATTACGTGGAGATACAAAAAACACTGGTACATCAATTAACTTACAGGCACTCTCCATAAACCTACCAAGACTTGCATTTGAATCCAATAAGGATGAAACTTACTTTAGAGCACGTCTTGCAATTTTGATGAAACCCGCACTTGCAGCGATGTCACTTAGAAAGAAAGACATCTCAGATCTTACTAGACGGGGACTAAATCCAATTCTTGCAAGCAACACCCAATACATGCAAAAGGGATCAGTCACGCTGGTGGTTAATCTAATAGGCCTAAAGGAGGCCGTATTAGGCATACTTGGTTATGAAAACAACAAGGCTGGGAACGAAATTATAACCAAGGTACTTGAAACAGCTATAGAAGTTGCAGCCAAGAAGGGAAAAGAAATGGGTGACAACGTTACCATATCTATGACTGAAAGCGATGCTTCTACAAGATTCTCTACACTAGATGGCGAAAAATACGGTAAGATGTCTATTCATCAATTCGTTGAAGGCGATGCCTATAGCACCGGCGTGACGTTAAATGCTCCAGAAATAGGGGGAATGACTATAAAGACGGAGAAGATTGTAGAATGTAACCATATATCAAAAATGCTGAATGGTGGATTATTGATCCAACTAAAAATATCTAATGACATGGATACAGCAGGAATTAAAAAAGCAATAGAAAAAGCAAGTGAACTCGTAGGATCTTTCAGGCCGATCAGAAAAGTGTCTATCTGTGGTAACTGTGGCCTAAAAGACGAAAAGATCACAGACAAATGTCCTACCTGTAAATCTCCATACATATTAGCATAAACATGCTGATAATACTCGCTCCCTATAGTTAATTGCAGATCTTTTCAAAAAAATGGGAAAATGCGATTATATTTTTCTGAAATTTATAATAATATTTTTTTTGTTTTATTTATAATCGATCTAATCCGCTATTCAAATTGAAACGATGTCAACATAATTGATCCAAAAATCAATTTTAGGAAAATATTTTTCGCCTCAATCTTTATTATACTCATTTTTCTTACTGTTGCGGGGAGACGTTTGACTGACTTTGCACAAATAGAAAACTCGATTATCGAAGTTAAAAAAAGAGATGGACGAGTATTAAATTTCCAGAAGGATAAAATCTCAAATGCAATATACAAAGCACTGATTGCTTGTGGAAGACCAGATCATAGCCTAGCCGATAAACTGGCTGAAGGAGTTATGATGCGACTTTTAAAACAAGGATTTTCAACATCTGCTCCTCCAAGCGTAGAAGATGTTCAGGATATGGTTGAATCTATTCTAATAGATGAAGGACTAGGTGAAATTGCCAAATCCTACATACTCTACAGACACGAACGAAGAAAGATTCGAGAAGAAAAGATGAAAGTTCTAAATGCAAAATTACTTGACGATGTATCAAAAAAATTTGACATTAATTGCCTGCGAGTCTTAGCATCACGGTATCTATTTCGTAACAACAAAGGCGAAATAATCGAAAGTCCAGGAGAGATGTTTGAACGCGTTGCAGTCTTAGTTGGAATTGCAGATGTGATAAAGGATAATTCCGTTTTTGAAGTTAACGGTGGAAAAATCCAAAACATAGAGGATGCTAAAAAATATCTAGATAAACTTGACGATTTTAACTACAAATTCAAGATAGGCAAGTACCACCTTAACAAGTGGCACTTTAGAGGATTAATCTCTCACTACATTGATCTTGCAAAGCAAGGGCAGATGAAAGTAAGTATAAAAGAATTTCTTACTATGCTTGCTGCAAAACAATTCGAGCACTATGCAGAAAGAATCTCAGAATATTACGAGATAATGGTATCTCAAGATTTTCTACCAAACTCTCCAACGATGATGAATGCTGGTGGAAGGTTAGGACAGCTTTCTGCATGCTTTGTGCTTGCAATGCCTGACGACATGGAACAAATAATGAAATCATCTTCAGATGCTGCTTTAATCTTCAAGTCAGGTGGAGGAGTTGGAATCAATTACTCTGACCTTAGGGAAGAAGGTGATATGGTCGCGTCTACATCTGGTGTTGCATCGGGACCTGTTTCTTTTATGAATATCATAAACACAGTAACCGAAGTTGTTAAACAAGGAGGAAAACGCAGAGGCGCAAACATGGGAATAATTGAAGCATGGCATCCAGATATTGAAAAATTCATTACTGCAAAAACAAAAGCAGGAGTTTTAGAAAACTTCAACGTGAGCGTTGGAGTATGGGAAGACTTGTGGAGCTCACTTGTAAATTCTGGTGATGGAAAATATATGCTTCGAAGTCCACGTGACAAGAGTCCAGTACGTGAAGTAAACGCCAATCAACTCCTTGATCTAATAGCGCTATCAGCTTGGAAGAGTGCTGAACCTGGGCTAATCTTCTTTGATCAAATCAACAAGTACAATGTATTTGCCAAAGCACGAGGTGGACCATTACGAGCAACTAATCCATGTGGAGAACAAAGTTTGTATCCTTATGAATCATGTAATCTTGGATCTATCAATCTTTCAAACTTTGTGAAAAGAAAAGCCGATGGACAATACGAATTTGATTGGCAAAGATATGAAGAAGTAATCAGAAAGACTACAAGATTCCTAGATAATGTAATAGATGTAAATAATTATCCAATACCAGAAATCGATAAGGCCTCAAAAGATTCGCGTAGAATAGGACTTGGTGTGATGGGTGTTGCTGATCTTCTATTCAAGCTACGAATTCCATACAACTCACAAGAGGGTTATGAATTCCAAGAAAAATTAGCCGAGGCTTTGAGCTATTATTCGATGGAAGAAAGTGTAGCTTTGGCAAAGACACGTGGGGCATTCCCACTTTGCGGAAAAACAGAGTTTCCTGAAGGAAAAATTCCAATTGCAGGCTATTATGAAAAACCAAAGAGTGCGCACTATTATGACTGGGATGCACTTATTGAAAAAATCCAAAAACACGGAATAAGAAACGTGCTTACATCTACAGTAGCTCCTACAGGAACACTTTCTATGATAGCTGATTGTTCTAATGGAATGGAACCAATGTTTGCACTTGTATTTGAAAAACGCGTAACTGTTGGTAGGTTTTTCTATACTAACAAGATTTTTGAATCTGTTCTAAAGGAATATGGACTGTACAATGACCAAATCTTAGAAAAGATTGCAAATAATTATGGATCAGTAAAAGGAATTCAAGAAATCCCAGAATGGATACAGAACATATTTGTGACTGCAATGGATATACACTGGACTGATCATTTGATGGCACAAGCTGTATGGCAAAGATGGATTGGGAACGCAATAGCTAAAACAATCAATATGCCAAATGACGTAACTGCAGACGATGTTAAAGCATCATATCTGTTAGCACATGAGCTTGGACTAAAAGGAATCACTGTATTTAGAGATGGTTCACGACATGAACAAGTTCTTCATATGACTGGTAACAACGTTCAAAAAACATTCCAAGTAGTACCAAGTACATATCTGACAGATTACATTACAAAAGGTGTTACTAATCCATATCTGAAAGCTCAGATTGAAAAAGCACTCCAAATCAAGATTCCTGATAGTGAAGTAAAACTACAACAAAACCAACTTACACAAGAACAAATGGAAGAAAGATTATGTCCTGTATGCAAAAACAATCTAGTCTTTGCAGAAGGATGTAACATGTGCATAGAATGTGGATATAGCGGCTGTACATCTGGTTAGTCGTATTAATCATAACTTTTTTACTCTCAACCATTAGTAACACCATTATTGAACAAAAAAATTCTTGGAGTCGCAACAGTAACAAGTGTAATAGTTATTATTGTTATAACGATTTTTTTATCAACACAACCTACAATAATCCAAAAGAATGAAAAACTTGGTTTATACATAATGGCTTCATCCACAACGCCAACCATTTCAGAACTAAAAGATGTGTATGCAGAAGCGGCATCTACAGGAATAGGAAGAAGTAATATCTACCTTTTCTGGTCTACACTAGAACCACAACAAGGACAATATGATTGGAAAATTCCTGATGCATTAATGAGTCTTAACAAACAAAACGATCTTAAAGTTACATTGTACTTTTCAATAATTAACAACCGCATGTTTGGTCCATTTCCAAATTGGATGGGAGAGCCACAACTTGATGATAATCTAAAGCAAAAAACTGTTAAAATTCTTGATGACATTTTATCAAGATATAGTATCATTGATCATGTGATAATAGGTGGTGGAATAGATGCATATTTTCGTGAACATGAGAATGAAATTACAAAATATAAAGAATTTTTTATAGGTGTATATGATGAACTTAAAGAAAAACATCCAAACATAAAATTTGGAAATTCATTCTCGCTTCATGGTGTATTAAATCATAAACAAGAAGATCTTGTTGGCAAGCTAAATCAGGGAGATTTTATTGCTTTCACATATTTTCCTGTAAATGTTTTAAATGAATTAGATAAAACTCCAGAAGATGCAGGCAAAAACCTTGAAAGAATCCTGGATCTTGTAGGTAACAAACAGATTGCTTTGTTGGAAATAAGCTGGACCACTGCAGAATCGGTGAATGGTAGTAAGGATGGACAGACAAAATTCATGCAAATAGTCTACGATTTTTTCAGAAAGAACGAACCCAGATTTGAATTTCTATCTTGGTTTAGACAATATGATAGGCCAATAGAAAGCTGCCTGAAGAGTCTTAACACAGATTTTGATATCAGTTTTGGAAATGAGTTTGTATTACAACGTACAGCTGAATACATCTGCGGTTCTGGATTAATTGACATTGATAAAAATCCAAAGCCTGCATGGGAAGAATTTAAAAAACAAGTACAATTCAATCCTAACTCTTAATTATTGTATAAAGGACATTCTATATATTTGAAATACTGGACATTTCTAGTTATATCACTACTATTCGCAAATTTTATTCCTGTATATGGTGATGATTATATTTCTCCAACGAAGCAAGAACTTCAGCTATATGAAAAATTGCTTGCAGAATTTAGCAGACTCGATGTTGAAAAAAAAGATGTAAGCGAACTGCTTGAGACGTTTGAAAAACCATTAATCATTTCTTTTCCATGTGATTCTAATGATCAAAATAATCAGGTAGTTAGTGTAATCAAAACGAAATTGACAAGATTTGATGAAACTCAAACACATGATGAAGGAGTAATCACAGGTGGAACATACACATGGAAGTGTACGGTTACAACTACGGATGGTAAGATTACAATGGATTGTGATAACGAACTAAAGATAAATTCTGATTATATTATGCAAAATGTGCAAAAAGATCCAAGAATAAAAAAAATTGAAAATCAAATTATGATGTACCACGAATTTCTTCACGGTCAACTAATGCTTGACGCTATAAAATCATCGGAAAAATGGAGAGATGATACATGTAACAAACCTTCTGATGGGAAAATTGATTATTCATATTCTGATAAAACTCATAAAATAATCAATCCGCTTCAACAAGAATTCGCTGCTCAATTGATTGAACGGGCTGGAGGTAAAATGGTTGTGACTGAAATATTAGTTGAAGAAACGAATGGTGGATCATTTGCAAAAAAAGTAGTTAGCTTAAATGAATTTCCACAATTTATCGAAGATGGAATTAGTGTCAGTTTACGTGGAACAAATATTATCAATACAAAATTCTCATCACAAGATTCTGATATCGTTCTATATGGTAATCTCATAAACAAGACCGAACCTGGCATGGCATGGCTCTACATTTTTGGTATGCAGGCAGAGAAATCAGTAAATAAACAATTAGCAGAAACCAAGATACACATTCCAGATTGGATTAAGAAAAACGCAGGTTGGTGGGTAAACGGTACAATAAGTAGCACGGATTTTCTTAATGGAATTGAATTTCTCATAAAACAAGGAATAATATCTATTCCTCATACTGAAAAACAACATAATGTGGATAAAATCCCAAACTGGGTAAAACAAAATGCCGCTTTGTGGTATGAAGGAAAAATAGATGATAAAACATTTGCTGCTGGAATTCAATACTTGATATCAATTGGAATTATTTCAGTTTAGAATAAAAAATGCGGTCGCCGGGATTTGAACCCGGGTAACGGGCTTGGAAGGCCAGTGTACTAACCAAACTATACTACGACCGCTTAACACTGCCAATCTTTAACCTACATAATAATTCTTTTTTCACACTCGTATAACAAACGAGAGATAACTACATGAGATTCCAAAGGGTTTTTATCAACAGAAACTAGATTATCGATCTTTTTTAATATTTTATCAGAAAAATGTCCTTTTGAAAATCCGCCAACAACGATACATGAATCTCTTCCAACATCTGCTGCAATTTTATCATACGAGATTGTTTGTCCTTTTATAGAAAAACCAATCACTTTTTTTGCACCAATCTTATCAACCAGTTCACCAAAAGTCATATCTTTTATCTCAAGTAATTTTTTGCCATCTTGTTCAATTTTTTTCTCAACGTACAGTTTTTCAATCAAACCAATAAATCTATGATAAGATTTTGGTAGCCGAACATTATCTCCAACAAAAATTACTTTATCATCTATGGTGTGAACATAAACCTGAAGTTTCTTTTCGAAATACAAAGGAATAGTACAACATTCTAGAAGACAAAAATGAACTAAATCTGGTCTACCACGTTTTATCTCATTTTTAATACCTTTCATTGCTGCAAAATGCCAGGATATATCCAAAATGACTTTAGAAGGTTTTTTGTCCATCTTTTTACTATATGCAAGTACAGAATTGTGATCCTGTATCTCTTTAGGAACTAATTCTAGCGCAGACTCGGCCAGTATCAATGAAAGCAAGATCGTATTTTAAGGGTAGACATTATTTAACTTCCATGAAAGCAGCAATACGCCAGATTTCATTAGAAAGAATGGAAATCCTAATTCAAAACGCTATATCAAACTCAAGAAATAATCCATCATTAGCGCAAAGACAGGCAACTCTTGCAAAAAAAATTAGTACCAAATATAGAATAAGAATGCCTTATCATATACGGATGAACTTTTGTAAAAAGTGTAAAAAATTTATTTCTCCAGGAGTTGGTGCAAGAATCAGAGTGGGTCGATCTTCTGTAAAATCAATTCGTATAACATGTGGTTTCTGTAATCACACATATAGAAAAATCATTTCCAAAGCTCAATGATTTATAAGACGAACTGAAAACTTTCATTTTCATGGCAAAGGCATACGATGTACCAGCTGATGTACTGATTAACAAACTATCGGAGATTCTGAAAAATGAAGAAATCTTAACTCCAAGCTGGATTCCATTTGTCAAGACTGGTCCACATGCAGAAAAACCACCACAAAAAAATGATTGGTGGTATACAAGATGTGCGTCACTTCTCAGAAAAATATACCTTCATGGTCCAATAGGTGTAAAAGATCTTCGGGGTATGTATGGAGGAGTAAAAGCAGTTGGATATGGTGGAAATCATCACAGAGATGCCGGTGGTGCTATAATTAGAACAGCCATCCACAATCTAGAAAAACTTGGTTATATTGATAAAGTGGAAGGGAAAGGAAGAACTATCTCCCATCAAGGAATGAAAAAAATTGACGGAGTTGCCACAGAACTTCTAAACGAATTAGTTGTAAAAAATCCAAATCTTAAGAAATATTCCTAGTGTGGTTTTATGAGTAACCCAAACCAAGATAATGAAAGAGAACCTACCGAAGCTGAAGTTAACGCAATGAAAGAACAAGCATTACGAACTTTACTTCAACCACAAGCAAGACTAAGGCTAAATAACGTCAGGATGGTTAAACCTGAACTTGCTGCAATGGTTGAAAATTATCTTATTGGTATGGCATCACAGGGTAAACTAAACACACAAATTTCTGATGATCAATTAAAACAAATTCTACAATCAGTTCAACAACCAAAACGAGATTTCAAAATTAATCGAAAATAGATTAGCGAAAATATATTAGGGGCAAATTAAGCGTCTGTAAATATGAAGGCAGTGGTATATGAAGAATATGCGCCTGATGATAATTATAAGCGAATTTTAAAAGTAAAAGATATTTCTGAACCAAAACCAAAACCTGATGAAGTAGTTTTCAAAGTAAAAGCTGCAGCTTTGAATTATAATGATATTTGGGGAATGAGAGGACAACCAGTTGCAGTACCATTGCCTCATGTTTCTGGTTCCGATGCAGCAGGAGAAGTTATCGCAGTTGGTGAAGATGTTAAAAATTTTAAAGTAGGTGATAGGGTTGTTTCACATTCAAACATGTCATGCAGAGTTTGTTCTGCATGTACTGATGGACGAGAATTTGATTGTATTAAAAGAACGATCTGGGGATTTCAAACAGGTCCAACATGGGGAGCTTTTTCTGAAATCACTCATTTACCAGAAGTAAATGTTGCAAAGATTCCTGAGGGAGTCAGTTTTGATGAAGCAGCAGCTGCATCAATGACACTCCTTACATCGTGGCACATGCTTGTAGGTAGAGCGAAGATACGACCAGGTCAAACTGTACTTATCATGGGCGGTGGTTCTGGTGTTGGAAGTTTTGGTATTCAAATTGCAAAACTTTACAATTGTACAGTAATTTCAACGGCAAGTCCTGACAAACTAGACAAGTTAAAAGAACTTGGTGCTGATTATGCTGTAGATCACAGAAAAGAAGATTGGGGCAAAGAAGTCTTTAAGATTACAAAAGAAATTAGTGCTAAAACAGGTGTGATTCCTGGAATTGATGTTTCATTTGATCACATTGGACAAACACATTGGAATCAACAACTAACTTTACTAAAGTACGGGGGAACACTTGTTTCTTGTGGTGCAACAACTGGCTATGATGCAAAAACTGATCTAAGACACATCTTCTTCAAAGGAACTAACATACTAGGTTCTACACAAGGAACTAAAGCTGAATTAGAACAAGGATTATACTGGATGGGTAAAGGTAAGATAAAAGCAGTAATTGATTCAGTATATTCGTTTGAACAGGCTGCAGAAGCACACACAAAGATGCTGACTGGCAAAGGCCTATTCGGTAAAATCTTAATGAAACCCTAAGTCTAGTCTATTTCATGGCTAGACTTTTGCGAAGCCTCATTTTTGTTCCAGGAAACAATCTCAGGTTTTTAGAAAAGGCGAAGACTCTACTTGGAGATATAGTGTGTTTTGATTTAGAAGATTCTGTCCCACTAAATGAAAAAGATTCTGCAAGAAATCTTATTAAAAAAGCCTTGACAAAACGCTCTGAATACAGAGCTGAAGTATATGTACGAACAAATTCACCAGTTTCTGGATTAATTCCTGATGATTTACGTCAAATAGTTCAGAAAGGAATTGATGGTATAGTTATTCCAAAAGTGAACAACGTAAAAGAATTTAAAAAAATTGAAAAACTTCTTGTGGCCTTGGAGAAAAAACGTAAACTTAAACCAATTGAACTAATACCATCAATAGAATCTGCCCAAGGAGTGGTAAACGCGTATAATATTGCATCATCAAGCAAGAGAGCATCTTTTGTGGTGTTTGGTGTGTTTGATCTGTTAAATGATATGGGTATAGAATATACAAAACAAGCTGATGGTGCAAAACATGCAAGAGCCAAAATTCCACTGGATGCAAAAGCAGCCGGAAAATATGCAATGGATGCTATTTGGCAAGATCTAAATGATGAAACCGGTCTTGAACAAGATTGTATAATTGGAAGAAATCTAGGATACGTAGGAAAGAGTACAATTCATCCAAACCAGATATCAGCTGTACACAGGATATTTCATCCCACCAAACATGAGGTAGAATGGGCAGAAAAGGTATGCCAAGCCTATGTCAAGTCAACAAAGAAAAACAAAGGAGCAACAGTAGTGGAAGGAAAGATGATTGATGAAGTTCATTTTAAGCGAGCTAAAGCTCTATTAGATTCAGTGAGGGACATCTAGAACAAACGTAGGCACGAAATTAGTAGCACAATAAAATAAGTAATTTATACGCTTTAGAATAATTTTATCAAGTGTTTACAGGGATAGTAGAAGGTATTGGAATAATTAAGAAGTTTGAAAAGAAAACAAATACTCGAAGTGCTGCCAAGATGAAGGTGAATTTAGGTAATCTTGCAAAAGGACTCAAGGCTGGTCATAGTGTTGCAATAAACGGTGTTTGCCTTACTGTTACAAAAATTTCTAAGGGCGAAGCAGAATTTGAAATGATTGGAGAAACTATAAAGAAAACTGATCTTGGAAACCTAGAATCTGGAGATAAAGTAAACATAGAACGTAGCTTGAAGGTTGGTGATAGAATGGAAGGTCATTTTGTTCTAGGACACATTGATGGTACTGGGAAAATAATAAACATAGAAAAATTACCAAAAGAAATCAAACTCTGGATCGAACTTACAAATGATCTAACAAAATATGTTGTTAAAAAAGGATCAATTGCGATAGATGGAATAAGCTTAACACTTGTCGATGTAATAAAAAATAAAATTTCCGTATGCATCATACCACATACAATTGAAACTACAAATCTTAATTCTAAAAAAATTGGCGATAAAGTTAATATTGAAACCGATATACTTGGCAAATACGCAACTGCTAAAAGATAATGATTTACTACTTTTGTAGTAGTAACTAATTTTGTAGTAAGCTTTATAATTACTAAAATGATCATTTTATTAAATGTCTCTAAATGAAGCAATTTCTTCACTAAAAAGAGGCGAGTTTATTCTACTTCATGATGCAGGAAAACGTGAGAATGAGGTCGACATGGTAGTCGCAGCTGAGTTTACTACCCCTGCACACATAGCAAGAATGCGTCAATATGCAGGTGGGCTTGTTTGTCTCACAATAAACCACTCATTTGCTCAAAACTTAGGATTACATTATATGCACGATATTCTTTCTAATTCACAAGAAGTCGATAACGAATCAAAAAAAATGATTATGGGAAAAGCACCATACGGTGATCAACCATCTTTTTCAATTTCAATAAATCATGCTCAGACTTACACTGGAATAACTGATAGAGACAGATCTCTAACAATAAAAGAAATGGCCAGTCTTTACCAAAATCAAAATGGAAACAAAAAACAAGAATTCATTTCCTCCTTTAAAACTCCAGGACATGTACCTGTGTTGATAGCAAAAAATGGATTATTATCAAATAGATTAGGTCACACAGAAATGTCGATATATCTGATGGAACTCTCAAAATTATCACCTGTTGCAGCAATTTGTGAAATGCTAGATTCAGAATCGTATACCGCTTTATCAGTCGAAAAAGCTCAAAAATATGCAAAAGAAAACGCAATTCCGTTTCTAGAAGGCAAAGAACTTTTAGAATTCTCTAGGGTG
>DUJB01000043.1 GCA_013330055.1 Nitrosopumilaceae archaeon | reverse complement strand
TGCTTTCTTGTGGGTACGACAAAAAGCACCTTTACCATGAAATCTATGTTGGTTAAGCGTATGTTTTCCTAAACACATTGGACAGAGTGCATGGGGATCAATTCCTGGAACTCGGCCATAAACACTATCTCTTATTGGTCGATGAATATCTAATCGTGGTTTTTTTCTTCCGCCAGTTCTACCCCTACCCAATTCCAAAACCTCCACTCGAAACTGGAATGTCACCTAATGGCGTGCTAAGTGAAGTTGGGGTTTTTCCTTTTTTCCTTTTCATTTTTGCTCTGCGTCTTGTTCCTTTGCTCAAAAGTTATAACCTCGTGTGAGATTGCGATATTCTTTTTCAGTTAACCCTATACGTACTCTTTTTCCGATAGTTTGATTCTTCTTCTTGTTAATTGCCTGATCAAATCCTGCCAATAGGAATAATGATAAAAGAACCATTATCCTAGTGAGCTCCTTGATTTCTTAAGCAATTTTTTCCCTTCACTTGAACCAATATCTTTTAGAGCAGACATGTTTGGTCCAATTGAAACAAATTTCTTTTTCTTTCCACCCAAGATGTCCATGTCGTCCATTTTTCCATACAAGTCACCTTTTGGTAACTTGCCTCCATAAAAGTTACCTTTTGGTAATTTGCCTCCATACACATTACCTTTTGGTAACTTGCCGAAGGTAGTCTTCTTAGCATATTTGTGGAATGGTTTGCTTGCATTTCCGTAATTCAATAATTAACACCTCCAAAAACTTTTACGCCTTTTTTAATAACATCTCTTGTCTTCTTTTTCTTTACAGTTCTTGGTGAACCAAATGAAAAATCAAAATCAGGCATCCTAATTGGCTTGTCGTAATAATCATTTGTCATTTTAAATTTATAGTCGTTATTCATGTATAGGTTGTCTTCGTTAATATTCTCATCTTCTTCATCATCAAATTCATTACGTAATATTTTGTGTACTTGTCTTTCAGGAATACCTTTTTTTATCAATCCATGTTCACGTTTGATTATTTTATCTGCTGTTACTTCGTCATCAAAATCCATATCAGTAAAACTCCGTATAAAAATTTCCTAGAAAGTTTTGTGAAGAAAGTGGTCGTACTCCTAATCGTTTAACTGGTTTTGGTTTTGGTGAACTGCTTATCTTTGGAGGTGGTGCTTTAATGAGAAATTTTCCATATCCATCGTCTACATTGTAAACTGGCATTTGTCTTTTATTTTGTTGAGAAGTACCTTGTCTTATAGGTGGTGCAGGTTGATATGCTGGTATTGATCTATAAATTTTTGGTGCTTGATATNNGTGGCATTAGTAGAAATCTCCTTCAAATACAGTTTTTGGTTTAAGTTTCTTGTTTGTTACCTTTGAAGGTTCAATTGGAATATCAATTTTTATTTTTTCTGATTTGTGGTTACAGCCACAGCCACCTTTTTTGTGCAATTAAATTATGCCTCCTGTAATTTTTTCAAAGTCATCTGCTTTCTTAGATTTGCGTCTTGCACCTTTCATCATTTTTGAACCAATATCACAAGCACAGGGCATTTCTCAAAACCATCCATACGGTGCGTTCATTAAGTCTTTTTCTTTCTTCCTTAATTTTTCAACATTAGCTCTTGCACTTTTACATGAAGATGAATTTTGATAGTAGGCAGTTTTTCCACATTGTTTGATTGCAGCTTGACTTGCTTTCCCAATATCATATGCTAGTTGAGAGAGTGTTACTTGTGATGCTGGTAGCTTGTAACCAGCAGCCTTTAATGCTTTTTGATTTTCATTTATTGTTTGATTATAATATTTTTCAGTTGTATAATTTCTTTGATCCGTATAATCTGAAATGTAGACAAATCCTGGCATACCAGGACAGCCACTTAATGCGATACCTCTTGCAATTGATTGTTTACGTCCTACTTGAAAACATCCTAGACCTGGAACTGTTCTAGGAACGCATTTATTTCCACTAAGCATTTCATCGGGTTTACATGTTGGTACTGGTGGTGGAGGAGGTGCAACTGCTGTTTCAATGACAACTGCGAGTGGATCATATGCACGACCTCTGCGTTGTGCTGTAGCTTCAGCTACACCTGATAACTTTACAGCTTGTGGTACTGATGCACCTTGTTCAACAAATTGTTTTGCAAACTTTACTCGCCTTTGAATTATCTGTTCTTGCGTGACCATTAGAAATACCTCGATAGATCAAACATGTCATCTGAACGAAGTGATTGTTTTTTCTTTCCATTTTCCTTCATTCCATAACCCATACCATAATCAGAGCCATAGTCATATGGAACAGCAGATTCGGTCTGATACCCACCACCATAGAAGTCGTAAGAGTCTTGGTTTTTCTTTTTTGGNNCCTCTTGTTACGAATGTTACTCTGTTACGTCTTCTTGGTGCTGGTTTAGGTTTAGGCCCACATAGATCACCAAAACAATCCTTTGCCATTCCATCGTCAATAGGTGGTGGTGATGGTTCAATTGGTGGTGGTATAGGCATAATTGGTGGTAGATTTTTTGGAGGCTTTCCTTTTCCATGTCCTCGACCATACCCATATCCCCTTACTGGTGGTGGTCTTGGTCTTCTACCAAATTTTAGTGCCATTAGAGCAACTCCCTTGATTNNTTCTTTGTTATTGTTGGTGTACGTCTAGATTTCAATACAAGTCATCTCCATCGCCAGCAGCTCGACCATAATTTCTTGTTGGACCAATTCGACTGTATCTTCTTTCTTCATTAGGATCAATTGGATTCCCACCTGTTGCTAAAGCTTGTTTTCTTGCTCGTGAAAATCTTCTTTTTAGTTTTACGTCTTTTGAAATTTCACGTGTAGGCTTTTTTCCAATTCCAACATTGTCCAGTTTATCAAATAGTAACATGTCTTGAAATCCCTGTTGATTTTTTGGATTGGTAAAATCTGAACCGATAACATCTGATTCTGATACTTCATCATTNNAATCCAAATCCTCTGTCAAAATCCTCAACGTTTGATTTTGGTACTGCATCAAATCCGCCAAAGAATCCATTTCCATTTTGTTTTTTTGCCATTACTTTCTTTTCTCCGCTTTTCGTTGTTTTTCTTCTTCAATTAATTCTCGTAATCGAGCTCTAGTTTGTTTGTCAGCTTCATCTTCTGCCTTCAAATCTTCTTTTGAATACTTTGAATGTGAACGTTTTTTTGATAGTTTGCTAAGTATTTTTCCACCTATTGTATCTCCCTTTACTCCTGCTAATCGTTGTGAACCACTTGGAGTAAATTCTCCACCTCCGTCATCTTTTGATTTTTTAGATTCTTTGGCTTCTCGCTTTAGTCTTTTTCTTCTTGATCTGTCTTCCTCTCTTGTTTCTCTATCAGCAATTTTTTCTAATCTAGTTCGTTTACCTGAATAACCAAACCCTTGTTGAAAAAGTGGTGAAATTGCACTTTGCTGTCCACCAACATCAAACCCACTGCTACCACCAACATCAAATCCTCTATCAACGTAATCATAAGAACCGCTTTTTGGGTTTACTTTTTGAAGATAATCTCCACCAAGATTCTTAAAACTTCCATTAAATCCTAATCCTAAATCACCGAAATCAAATTCGCCTGANNGTCGAAATTCATGTAATTTTCAAATGACATTTAATTATAGAAAAATCTAAGGTTATTTAAAAGAAAATTCTAATGTGTTAGGCCGACTTCATCTCCAAATGCAGCCCATCCTTTTCTAGTATTCCTAGCGAAAAGCTCAATTC
>DUJB01000073.1 GCA_013330055.1 Nitrosopumilaceae archaeon | reverse complement strand
CATTTAACAACATTGAGATATTTTCAAATAGATTTAACATAGATTTAGAAGAAATCAATATCGAAGATCTTGGAAATACACGTCATACTGTTGTAGCAACTGAGATGATTGACATGGTTGGTAAGATAACAAGTGAACTTGTCACAAAAGATAAACAGCTATTCGTACTTGGGGGAGAGCACTCTTTAACCTATGGAACTTACATGAGCTTTCCAAAAGAGACCGGATACATTGTCTTTGATGCACACTATGATCTAAGAGATGAATATGCTGATACCAAACAAAGCCATGCAGCATATCTGAGAAGAATTGTAGAACAACGCGGTGCGGAGAACATTATCCATGTAGGTGCCCGCTCATTTGCAAAAGAAGAACTAGAATTCAAACTAGAACATAATATTCGTACAATCAGTGACAAAGAGATACGTGATGGCAATGGTCCCAAACTGGTAAAAGATGCCATCTCGACGTTTGATAAAATGTATCTTAGTATAGACTTGGATGTACTTGATCCTGCGTTTGCTCCTGGTGTTGGAAATCCAGAGGCCTTGGGGATAACCTCAAGGGAATTATCTGATATGATTTATGCTATGGAAGAAAAACCAATTAGCTGTATGGATATAGTGGAATTATGTCCGCCATATGATAATGGTGCAACAGCCGCAATTGCTGCAAAACTAGTAGCTGAAGTGATTGCGATGACTGCATCGCATTAGGAAATTGCTTTAAAGAAGAATGAGAACTAGTCCACATATCATCTGAGATTGAAAACTTCATGCAGAAAGGAAAGGCTCTAGTGCAAGACGGAAAATATGAAGAAGCATTGAATCTTTTTGAAAAAGCTTTAGAAATCGATCCATTAAATCATACACTTTGGAATCAAAAAGGAATAGCATTACGTAGTATGGGAAGATATAATGAAGCGATAGAGTGCTTTAACAAATCTCTTGAACTTGTGCCAAAAGACCTGGATGCATCATAATCTCTAAACCATTATCTGTGGACGTTTTGAAATATCTCTATCCATATTTAGTTTCATAAGCGGCTTGCCTTTGGTCTGTTCTTTTATTTCGTTTATCAGATCATCAATTGTTAATTCCTTTACATTTCCTGATTTCCTGTCTCGGATACTAAATTTTTCTGCACTGACCTCTTTTTCTCCAATCACTAGTATGTATGGAATCCAGTCAGTTTCTGCATCACGGATACTCTTTCCTACACTTTCATTTCTGTCATCTACATCGACTCTAATTTCAAAACCAGTTATTTTTTCTGCAAGTTGTTCACAATACTGAAGATATTCAGGCTTTACTGGAATGATACGAACCTGGCTTGGTGCAAGCCATAATGGAAATTGTGGTTTTCTGCCTTCTCTGATGTCCTTTGCTGCCTTTTCAAGTAGAGCGTAAATTACTCTTTCGACTGCGCCGCTAGGAGAGTTGTGTAATATTATCGGGTTCTGAGGTTTGTTGTTCTCATCGATATATTCGATATTGTATCGCTTGCCATTTTCTACATCGATTTGATCCGTGGACAATGCCGATGCCTTTCCAAGGTTATCTACAAAGTTAAATTCCCACTTTAGAACAAAATAAAAGAACCTTTCTTTCCACATTTCAACAAGTACTGGCCTGCCATTTTTTTTGACAGTCTCTTCAATCAACGATTTATTTTCGTTGTAAAATTCTTCAGTGAACCTTATTGCCATTTCATAATCTGACTCGTCAATTCCAAGGCCCTTGATTACTTCTTTTGAAAGATCAAATCTTTTACGAAACTCTTCTTTTGCCTGTTCCATGTCTTTGCACATTGCATGGCAGTCTGGCATTGTAAAAGCACGCAGTCTTCTCAGACCAACAAGCTCGCCAGACTGTTCCTTTCTGAAACTATATCTTGTTAACTCGTAGAGCTTTAGTGGCAAGTTCTTGTAAGAGAGTTGAAAATCTTTTGCCATCAAAAATTGGCCAAAACAAGCTGCAAATCTCAAAAAGAGTTTCTTTCCTTCGGAATCGATGTTGTATTGTCTTGCTGGAAATCTGTGAAAATAACTTTCCATGCTTGGATGATGCGAGTCGTACATAATTGGAGTCTCTACCTCCATTCCTCCGTAATCCATGATTTTATCAGAAACGTATCTCTCAATTAGTGATTTTATAAGGCGCCCGTTTGGGAAGAATCTCATATTGCCAGAATCAGACGCAGGTTCATAGTCTGCAATTGCCATCTTTTTCATTAATTTTACATGCGGCGGCGGTGCATCAACGGATCTTTTCTTTGACGCTTCGTATTTTGCCAAGAATTCAAGGTTTTGATGGTTTGCAAAATCAAACTCGTTGACTTTGTGCATCTTTCCATCCGTAGACATGATGTACCAGAATGATTCAATCTTTGATTCTGCCTTTACTGCATCTGACGTGATTTCATCTTTTTCCCCAGCCGTTATGGTTTTAGAGGTCTCAGCTAGGGGGTGTCCTTTAACGTGGATCTTAAATGACTTTGTCCATCCAAATGGGGCCCTTGTTACTTCCAGTTCTTTTGAAAGAGACTCCATCTCTTTAAAAATAGAAAATGCGGTGCTAGGAGATGCAAGTTTTGAGCTAAGATGAGCATATGGATACAAAAGTAATCTGTTGCAGCCTACTTTTTTCATGGATTCAGAAATTTCTGACATTGCTTTTTTTGCTACAGTAGAATTGTCTCCGTCTTCCACTGCTATAAACGCAACAACAACTTCCTCTAGTTTTTTTGCGGTAGGTTCAATTTCTTCAGCATATTCTATCTCCTTTTTTACTGGAGTGAACTCTATGCTGTCACAGTGAAGCTGGAGAATTCTCATATTTTGTTTGTGTTTTAGTTGTCGAATTAAATGTTATGGATAATTTTTATTAGAAAAAATCTGGATGATACAAAATTAGCAAGTATTATTTACTTCGTGTCTAGAATACCCTTCCATGGATTATCATAATTTTAAGGGAAAACCAATTCCTCACATAAAGATGACTCCCGATATGGGGATAAACGATCTTGTGGAAATTTTTGCAAGTACTGGTTATAACGGAAGACAACTAGGTGAAGCTGCTAAACTATACTGCAAAATGATTGAAGATGGCGCAACAATCTGTCTTACTGTTTCTGGCGCGATGACTCCAGTTGGATTTGGTGGTTTGTTTAAAACTCTAATTGAGCGAGGCTTTGTAGATTGGATGATCTCAACAGGTGCCAACGTGTATCATGAGGACCACTTTGCCTGGGGCCTTCCAGTGAAACAGGGTCATTTTGATGTTGATGACATGATACTATATGATAAAGACATTGTAAGAATCAGGGATGTGTACATCAAAGGAACTGAAACACTTCTTGCGCAAGATAAGATTACAGAGCAAATGGCAAAATCAGGGTTTGACTCTCCATTTACTACGGCAGAATTTTCAAATGCAATGGGCAAGTACACCAAGAAAAAATCAAAATATCCACAGAAAAGCTTTGTTGTCTCTGCATATGATTATGATGTGCCAGTTTACATCTCGACACTAAAGGATTCTTCACTGGCACTTGATCTGGTTCGTCACAGACTGAAAAATAAAATATTTAATCTGGATTTTGTTCGTGAAATAATAGAGCAAGCTGCCATTGTATATCATGCAAAAAAAATGGGCATAGTAGAACTTGGGGGAGGCGTTCCAAAAAACACTGCACAACAGACTGGTCCAATCTTGGATCAGATACTTGATTTTGGTCATGGTGGGCAAAACTATATCATCCAGATTACTGACGCAAGACCTGATACTGGAGGGTTATCTGGTGCAACTTTACAAGAAGGAAAGAGCTGGGGAAAAATAAAAGATTCACGAGAAGACGTTGTTACTGTGTATGCTGATACAACAATTGCATTTCCAATCATGTGTCTTTATGCACTATCCAATGAAAAACCGCGCAAACCAAAACGACTGTACAAAAAACTAGGTCAATACTACAAAAATTTAGAAGAGATTTATTTTAAGAAACATTAGAACCTGTCAAATCTGGCTCTTTCAACTTCTCTGTCTTGTTTTGTTGCCTTTTTCCATTCCTTGTAATGTTCTTTACAAAGCGCTGTCTTTTTTGAAGTACTAGAGATACTTAGGCCTGTTCCTTCTACCTTTGATGTAGTTAATGAACGAACTCCATTATTACTACATCCATTAACATTGCATTTTGCACCCTTTGCTATGATGCCCATGCTAGACGTTAACCTCAATATTATATATACTTGCAAAATATTCGTCCTAAATTCTGTTTGTACCGACTCTTTTGATAATGATATAAATTATTGAGAATCGGTTGCTATTCGATGCTTAATAATTTCAGAGAAAAAATGAAACCTGCACTTCATAATATAGGAATAATATTTGCAGCAACTGGTCTTTCAGCAAATTTCTGGACTGGAGTTGGTCTAGCATTTGCTTTTGCATCTGCGATATCATATGCTTGGCATTTTGAATATGCGTTTGTAGTTGGAGGAATACTTCTTCTTGTTTCAGGATTTTTTGATATTGTTGATGGTCAAGTAGCTCGCATTACAAAAAAGAGTTCAAAAAAAGGTGCGTTTTTGGATTCAGTCTTTGACAAGATTGCCGAAGTAGCGATATTTCTTGGTATTATAATTGGTGGATATGCAGATGGGTATGTTGTATTGTTGGCAATTACGCTCTCACTACTTGTTAGCTACACGCGCGCAAGAGCTGAATCACTTGGGGTACAGCTGCAAGGTATAGGAATTGGAGAAAGGGCAGAAAGATTACTTGTAATAGCAATAATTGGAATTGCAGGATTTCTTAACTATGCAGTAATTATTGTAGCTATCATTGCTGGTATTACTCTGATTCAAAGAATTGTTGCAACATCAAGAAACATCAAAGAGTGATTATCGCAGTCTGCCGTGATTTCGTCTAGAATCTGCAGATCTTATCTTTAATATTCCAAAGTGAATTGCACAAGAAATGCAATACCATTTTAGAACTGTAGGTGAAGCAATGTATGCTCCTTGTGCTCTAAGCTCTTTTGCTAGAGTGTGTTCGACTAGATTTAATCGTGAAGTGACTTTTTTTGCCTTGTCTCGTGGAACAGTAGCACCGCAGTTGGTACACTGGATACGTCCAGCAGATCCCTTGCCACCCTTTTGTCTTCCACGACTAGCACGCTTTAATGGCATGTATCTAGTCTAGAAGTGCCTCTTTATATCTTGTATAGGAAGTCTTGGTTCTACCTGTATCAAAAATAAATTATTAGAAATCATCTTGTTTTCAAGAAAGACTATGGTTTAATTTTCAATATTCCATTTGAGATAAGATGCTGTATTCCAAAAACAAATTCATTGTCAGATATCTCTCCATCTGACCACCATGCTGCATTCTTTTTTAACCAAGACGGAATTTTTTCTATCCTTGTAATGGATCCCTCTGGCAGTGTTACAATCTCTTCGCTAACCAAGTATCTTAATTTACTGATAAAACTCTCATCATCAAGGTCGCCTTCTGACCATTGTTTTGCATTATTTT
>DUJB01000066.1 GCA_013330055.1 Nitrosopumilaceae archaeon | reverse complement strand
ATGGGAATCAGACAGAAACATGAAAGAACAATTAATGCGTGAAGCTAAACTTGATATTCCAAAAACAGTTACAAGCCCAAAAGAAATCAAAACTCTTGTGATAGCAAAACGTCATGGTGCAGCAGGAGGCAAAGGCTATTTTTTGACAACAAATGAAAAAGACTATAACAAAAAACGTGACAAACTAATCAAACAAGGATTAATCAAAGGAGACAGTGACCTGTACTTGCAAGAATATTCTTTTGGAGTTTCTGCATATTTGCAATATTTTTATTCTCCTTTAAAAGACGAGTTGGAATTTTTTGGTGTAGACAGAAGATATGAATCTGACATTGACGGTCTAGGAAGAATTCC
This sequence comes from Nitrosopumilaceae archaeon, assembly GCA_013330055.1. GTDB lineage: Archaea > Thermoproteota > Nitrososphaeria > Nitrososphaerales > Nitrosopumilaceae > UBA8516 > UBA8516 sp8516u. The sequence continues at coordinate 6,634 of DUJB01000066.1, read as the reverse complement.
AGCCGCTCAACAGTTAGACATTGATTCCGTATCATCGTTTAATGTCATTGGAAATAGCCCTCTTGTTTTAAGAGAATCATTACTTGATGAGGTCTATTCCATGGGAGAAAGATTCGTTGATGCAGCAAAAAGACTTGTAGCTCCTGGCATGAATGGGCCTTTTTGCCTCGAAGGAGTATATGATGAGAATGGGAAATTTACTACATTTGAGTTCTCGGCAAGAATCGTCGCTGGTACCAACATGTATGTTGACGGATCACCATATTCGACATTTTTGTATGATGAACCAATGAGCATGGGAAGAAGAATAGCTAGAGAAATAAAACAAGCTAAAAATTCTAATGAACTTGAGAAAATTGTTACGTAAAAACTAAAGTTTTGGCACTAGTTTTTGTTGTTTGATTCCTACTATTAGAACTGCAATTATTGCAATACCAAGAACTACAAACGCCATCGGGCCAAACTCTGGAACAATTACTGCGACTTGATCCATTTTAAGAAGAATTCCATCAATATGTGAACTTACTTCGCCAGCTGGAGCGCCATTTTTGATCATATCACGTAACTCTTCACGCATCATCTCTTCTACTTCTTCATTTAATTCTGGATCTTGTGCACCAACGGCGGATTCTAAATATTCAAAATTATCAAGATATGCTTTTGTTGCAAGGCTAAGAGCTTCATCAGTCTCTCCTTTTGCATATTCTTCTTTAGCTTCAGTTAGAAGATTTCTTATATTTTCTACATAACCCGTCAATTCGGTTACTTCGCTTTCTTCGCCTGCAACAACTTCTAGCTCATGGATTATTCCTCCAGCCAGTGTCTTAATAGTTTCTGGATCTGACCTTGAATCAAATGCGGACAATAAATCATCATAAAATTCAGCAATCTCTTCAGCCTCATGCTCTGGTATTTCGGACTCTACGGTAGAATAGATTTGCTGTGATTGCCATACGAATGCAGAACCATCCTGAAATTCTGTCATCTTCTTTATCTCACCACCAGATACTGCTTCTTCATATTCAATTTGGGCGGTTTCAAGCAATCCTATAATTAATTTAATTTTAAAGTTTGTCCCATCATATTTATCGCCCACAACAGTTGCACGAACTACATCAACTAGGTCTCTAGCCTCATCGATTGCTTCTTGTGCTTGTTCCCTTGTAATACCAGCAGATGTAGTTTTATCATTAAGTTCAAACAAGACCTGTTTTAGTTCTGAATCTAATTCAGTGTCATGTTCTTGTAACTCTGGAGATATCAAATCATATAGTTCTACAATAGGATGTAATGCGTGTGTTGTTGCAAGCTGTCTGTTGTTTTCATCCAGGTTATTTTCAATTGCATGGAAATGACCAAGCATCTCTTCAAGATANNTAGAATCACAATTTAGAACTTTATTTTAAATCAACTATGATTGCGCCTTTTGTGGAACTTTCTAGTTCCTGTTTTATTGCATTAATGATATTAGATGATGATGTGAGACCAGAGAAATCAATTAATTTTAGATCATTTAGAAGATGCACTTGAGGAGCAATCTCTCCACTTTTTGATTCTAAAAATTCTTCAAATTCTTCTATGAGAGATAGCGTTCCACCTTGGAAAAGCATCCCATTTGAAATAGAAAGTTTCATTCTTCCATACCTGTCTAAGATTATGATATGATGGTGTTTTCGTCTAGCAAAAAGTTTTTTCTGTTCCACATGTCCTGTAAAGACAAAATAGGTATCAGTTTCGAAGCTAAGTTCAACAAAATCTTTTGGTATTTGCATTATCTCGCATGCTCTAACTAGTGCCTCGTCAAGTGTAAAGACGTTTTTTGTAGTTTCTTTTTCATATTCTACATTCCCAACTGCAGTTACACGCAGAATCGATTTTTCTGGAATGTATTCACTATTGATGACTACAGATTCTGGCACTGCACCTTTTTCCACCACTATCGCATGAATTTTTTTATGAATGGTTAGGATTTGATCTGGTGTGGGATTTGTTATGGTGTGTTCTATCTCTTCTTGAATCATGGATGATGCAACACCTATAGATGATATCACTTCAGCATGNNTGCACCACCACCACCTCCTACGATAGTTGTCTTTTCCTTATCCATCTTGAATTCTTTTAATAACTGACTGATTATTTTTGTAATTTCAAATGACGCCGTTTGAATTATCGATAGAGCCATCTCACTTACTGATACGCCCACCTTTTGTGCCAAAATTCCTAAGGCAATTTTAGCAGAAGCCTTGTTTGCATAGGCATAATCATCCTCATCAATCATTCCAAGCGCATTTGCAGCACATGTGTTTGTAATAGCATATGTTCCACCCTTACATTTTATTGCAACATATTCTTCTAGATCATTTGGTAGTGGTTTTATCAGTACAAGTTCTCCAGTCTTTAGATCATCAGGATCTGCAAAGCAAGAATACTTTAAACCTGCAATATGTGCACTGCGTGGTCCTGCCTTCCACACCCTACCAGCTTTTAATTGAATCATGCTTCCTCCTGCAACTCCAACGACTCTGACATCCATTGAACGAATGCATGTGGGATGATCTTTTATTGTAACATAACGAATCTCAGGCTTTCCATTTTTTATTATACAGATATTGGTACTAGTTCCACCAACTTCGACAAAAATTCCGTTAGTAACTTTAAGATATAACAATGCACCGGCAACACTTGCAGCTGGTCCTGAGAGAATAGTCAGAATAGGTTTTGTTCTAAAAGTATTCATGTCAGTTACTCCGCCATCCCCTTTCATTATCATTAGAGGTGCAGATACACCTGTATCATGAATTGCTTTTTCAACAAAATTTGCAACTTCGACTGTTTTTGGTAAAACACTTGCATTTATTGCCGCAGTCAATGTCCTAATTTCTAAACCATAAATTCCAGAAATTTCATGGGAAGCTGTTGCGGGAATGTTTTGTGTCAATGCAGTTTTCATCACATACATTTCATTTGAAGGATCATCAACTGCAAATGCTTCTGATGCCACAATTACTTCGGCCCCCATTTTTTTGAGGTCATCAATAGCTGTTTTTACTTCAGATTCTGAAATAAGATGAGACGTATCTAAAAATCGATATACTGTTTTCAAATCATGACGCGAATTAATGCTTGGATCCTGCAGATTGGTTCTCTTGATTATGTTTTGTTTCTCTGGTCCTACTCCCATCCCTATTATGCCAACTTTAGATGTATCAGATTCTAATAGTGCGTTTATTGCCTGAGTGGTACTGTGTGCAATTAACTCTATTTCATCTAACTGAATATTTGAGCTTGACAATAAATTTTCAAGTGCAGTAACAATTCCGATAGACACCCCAGTTTGAGAATCATGTGTTGTTGGCACGGTAGACTTTCCAAGAATTTGGCCAGTAACAATATCCAAACCTATCGCTTTTGTAAAAGTGCCTCCTACGTCAATTCCTATTCTAATTCGTCTAGATCTCTTCAAGCTGAGCCCTCGATTTTCTCATCTTTGCAATCTGTTCTTCTTTTCTTGGTCGCATTACCAACACATAGGAAGCAGCAACTAGGTATATTCCAAGTAAGATGATTTGCGCAATCACGGTTTCAAGTGTTGGATGAATTCCTGTCATAGTCGATAAATTGATGTCCAATCTTGGAATGATTCCAATCATGTTGGTAACAGGAACGATATCCAATGTTTGTAATTCCCTTACTGCATTTCCAATAAATGCAATTGAAAGATATGCTCCGACTCCCATCGTAAGACCAAAGAGTGCCTTTAGTGGCAATCTCTTTCCGATTTTTCTCATTGTATAATATACAATAAACAACACAACAATTCCTACCACAAAACCAAGGCCTACGTATACTTCCATGTATTTTGCAAATCCAAACATGGCTTGATAGAACAAGACTGTCTCAAAGCCTTCACGATATACTGTGAAAAATGAGAGCATAACAAATACTGCAAAACCACCAGTTGCTGATGCTTGCCAGACTTTGGCTTTTACAAACTCCATCCATTTTTTTGTCTCAATTTTGTTTAAGATCCAAAAACTAACATAGAATAGTACTGCTGTGGCGGATAGTGCAGCTATTGCTTCGATTAATTCACGGTTTGCACCAGAAATTTCAATCACATATGAAGCGATAAACCAAGTTACCGCAGTTGCAGCAATTGCAGCAACTACCCCATAATAAACATAAGGTTTGAATTTTGTATTTCTTGATGCTTCAAGATATGTCAGAATTGCTCCAAGAATCAAAACAGATTCCAATCCTTCCCTAAATATCAGTGCAAAAGACGATGAAAATGCAATTGTTGGTGCAAGTGCTCCCGTGCCAGTAACGAGCCTTTCAGACTCATCAAGGCTTCGCTTTATTGCAACTGTGGCCTCTTGTACTTTATCATAATCTGCTCTGTTGTTGATAAGATTCCGCAACTCTGCAAATTGGATCTCTGCNNGATTGATAATCGCCTTCTTTGTATTGAATTAACAATGATTGAAGGCTGTTACGGATAAAATCAATATGACTTTGAACTCCGGATTTTTGTTCGTTTGTAGCAGAACCCATTGGTACAAGATCTATGTCACTAGATATCGCAAGTTCAGTTGGTGCCAGATTTGCTTTTGGAAGTTTTGATACTAGATTTTCAGCAGTATCAAGATCTGTCAAAATTGCATCGATTTTTTGTTTAATTATGTCATGAGAGGAATGTTGCTTTATTGTATCCCTCAAATCTTCTCTCATCGCAATCTCTAGTTTGTGAAGTAAGGATGAATTTACTGTATCAATATCTGATTCTAAATATTCAAAGTTCTCAAGATATGCCTCTATTGATAGTTGCTCAGCGTTTTCATAATTTCCACCATTTACTTCTAAAAGTAGCTGTTTGTATAATTCACGAATCACATCATACAGATTGTTTTGATTAACAGTACTTTGCGTCCCAAGCATGTCACGTTGAATAGCTGTAATCAATGTTCCAACTTTTACAAAATTTTCCCTGCCTGACATTAGAGGATCAAGCTCTTCAAAAAATGATTTNNTTCTTCATATTTTTCATCCGCAACTGAAAGCATTTGTGCCAAGACATTTCTAGTTGATACTTGATCAGACCTGATTTGTTCTAAAAGTGATCTTGTAGTAGAAATCTTTTGTACTATTCCATCACTTGGACCACGCGAATTTACATCTGCTTGAATATCTACCAGAGTCACATGAATTTCATCAGACATAGTAACATCAAATGAGCGTGCTGTCTGCAGTGACCTGGCAAAAAAGTCTGATGCAAATTTTGAATAAACCATGGCAGCATCATAATTTCCTTTAATGGTGCTTTGCTCTGTTAATTCTAAACCTACCATAACTAGTTCTTTATTACTAAAGAGGGTGAATTGTTCCTGGGATTGACCAAAAATACCCTGTATTGGAAATTCAGAGAGAACAATTATAGTAAATACCACAAGTTTGAGCATAGTAAATTTCATCAAGTAACGACAATTAGGACAAGCTAACTTTATTTAAATCAGAAAGTCATTCCAAAGTTCTAGAATGAGAGTCGCGTCATTTAAATAATTAGGCCATCCTAATTGAGAAAAGATGACAAGGCGACCAACACTAACACAATTAAAAAAATATGATGTAAATCAAAAAGTATTGGAAGCTCTTGCAGACGCGCAATCAAGATCAATATTGTTTTCTGTTATAAAAGAAGGAAAGACTGCATCTGAACTTGCTGAAGAACACAAGATTCCTCTAAGTTCTGTCTACAAAAAAATTTCTGATCTTGAAGATCTTTCTTTAATCAAAGTAGAAAAGTGGATACTTGCAGACAATGGTAAAAAATTCAAAATTTACAAAAGCAGAATAAGCAAAGCAGACGTCAGTATAAGAAAACCAGAACCAGTAATCAGTTTGTCTCCAAACTAACTTTNNCCACTTTCTAAAGTGTTGTTATAAGAATATGGAATTAGTGTAGCTGATTCTTTTCAATATGTGGTTGAAATCTCTCCCACAGATATCCAAGTATCATGGCATTAATTATCCAAGTCATGGTTACAGTCAGTACAGATACTATCCTAAAGCCATTTACCAAGTCCATCGGTGCTGTTATTGCATCTGGGCTTGGTGGCAGAAGTACAAATATTGTGCTGATGTATACTGCGAATCCAATGGGCACAAGTAATCTCTTCATACTTTTTTGCATCCTTTTGTAAATTCTTGAGAATCCAAGTGCACCAAGTCCAGATAAGATTATGATGGCAATGTATAATGAACTCCTTAGCACTATTGTATTTGGATCTCCTACGGTTGGAGGATTTGCCGGATACTTTAGAAACGGAATAAAAAATATTGTAAACCACATTATGCCTGCCAGAACTAGTGCTTTTTTAATATGATTGCCCCCAGGTAACACGTGCCTAGAATAGGCAAAAACTACTCCAAACAAGGCGCCAGTTGACAGCCCCAATATGCCTCCAGCTAGAATCTGGCCCTGCTTTTGCCATATTCTATATGTATTAAAATTCTCCCAAAATTGCGGGGTATCATGTTCTTGACCTGATTGAAACTTGCCCATGTTTTCTATTCCTATGGCCTGATCAAGATATGGTTCTACGATGGCAAAATTGACAAGACCGTGAGCTATGCC
>DUJB01000079.1 GCA_013330055.1 Nitrosopumilaceae archaeon | reverse complement strand
AAAATGATTCTGGGCTGAGGTTTAGTATTCCCATTATTCTCACAGGATTTGAATTGCCCACAGAAATTGAACCTAATTTACTCACATGGTTTATGATTGACCACCTCTAAATTTAGATTTACATGACTATCAAAGGATGGGAAGAAAAATATATCAAGATCTTAAAAAAATTCAAATTTAGTCGAAAAGAAGACACAGAATCAGCCAGAGTTTTAAACTCTATTTTAAAGAGAAAATTTCCAATCAGAAAATTAGAGGAAAAGATTAGAAATCAAACGGTGTTTGTTGTCGGTGCTGGTTCATCCCTTGTTTCTTCTATACCTATTTTAAAAAAATACAAAAACATAACAAAAATTGTTGCTGATGGTGCTACTAGAGCATTAATTGAAAATAAAATGACACCAGATATTGTGGTTACTGACCTTGATGGCGATCCAGAATTTCTAAAAAAAGCAAGTAAAAGTGGAGCAATAATGGTAGTACATTCACATGGGGATAATATAGAAAAATTACACCTAGCATCAGAATTTAGAGATTGTATAGGAACTACAGAAGGACGGACATTTGGAAATATTCACAATTTTGGAGGCTTTACTGATGGAGACAGGTGTGTGTTTCTTGCCAGATATTTCAAGGCAAAAAAAATTATTCTATTTGGAATGGACTTTGGGCCTAAAATAGGACGGTATTCAAAAATTANNCTTCTAATCTAGAGAAGATCATCTCAGAATAGAACGTGTTTTAATATTTATTATCCATGTACCTTTAAAAAATACATGGATTATTCAGAAGAACAGATTCGCGATATTTTAGAATTAAAAGAATGGCTTACAGATGAAGTTGAAAAACGCAGGAATGAGATTGAAAAACTTAAAAACAATCTTGCAATTTTAGACTCGGTCTTAAAACAATCAAGTTTTAGTAAAGCGTCTTCTTTGAAGCAAAATCAGGAAAAGGTACATTCTGTAACAGCAGATAGAGATGGTTCTGTAATACCAATAAAAACGACTGGAAATAATGAAGTTATTGCAAATGCACATGTTACTTCAGAAGAAGTCATGATCATTCCATCAGATGATGTTAAACTAGACGTAGAAACGCAACCATTCAAATCGTTTTTCTTGGGAAGAATAATTGCAGGTATGGAAAGCAAAGATAATTTGGATGTTCAGAATGGAAAGATAGAGCCAGATTCAGTGATAAATTGTATAATAAACAAAGACGGTAACATGATAAGGGAAATTTTGATCAAAAATTATCGCGAAAGGGAAAGAGTAAATGAGATAATCAACACAGCAGCATGGTCTTTTTCCCGCATGATTGAGAATTCTAAAAAGTGAAGTTATGGATAAGATAATTGTCTTAGATTTTGGTTCACAGTACAGCCACTTGATTTGTAGAAGAATTCGCGAGTTTTCAGTATATGCCGAGCTTGTACCTTTTGACATTTCCCTCGAGGAATTAAAGAAGATAAATCCCAAAGGTGTCATCTTTGCCGGTGGTCCTGCTAGTGTATACAATAAAGATTCACCAAAACCACAAAATGGCATATTTGATCTAGGATTACCTGTTTTAGGAATTTGTTATGGGCATCAATTAATAGTAAATAATTTTGGTGGCAAAGTAAAACGCGCAAATAAAGAATATGGATCTTCATCACTTACTGTAGACAATGATGCTGATCTCTTCTCTGGTATGGGAAAATCCATTAGAGCGTGGATGAGTCATGGCGATGCAGCAGAACAGATTCCAAGCGGTTTTGAAATAATAGGACATACTGAAAACTCTTATGCAGCAGCTATTGCAAACAAACAGAAATTAATTTACGGCATACAGTTTCATCCAGAAGTTGTACATACAGAAAGAGGTACTGAGATCTTGAAAAATTTTGTAATAAACATTTGTAAGGCAAAACAAGATTGGACGATAGAAAATTTCATAGAAAATACAGTAAAAGAAATTTCAAAAATTGACGGTAATGTGCTGTGTGGCATTAGTGGAGGAATTGATTCTACAGTAGCTGCGCTATTAATTCAGAAAGCAATAGGAAAGAGGTTAAAGTGTGTCTTTGTTGATAATGGGCTTTTACGATTAAACGAAGAAAACGAAGTAGAAGACATGTTCAAGAACAATTTTGCGGTTAACTTTGCACGTATAGATGCAAAGGAAAGTTTTCTCTCAAAGTTAAAGGGGGTAAAAGATCCAGAACAAAAAAGAATGATAGTAGGGGAACAGTTCATTCAGATATTTACCGAGTTTGCCGAAAAAAACGGTCCTTTCAAATGGCTTGCACAAGGAACGCTTTATCCAGATGTGATTGAAAGTGGCGTCTCAAAGGGACCGGCAGCTGTAATAAAGACACACCATAATGTAGGCGGATTACCTTCATGGTTAGATATGCAGGTTTTAGAACCACTGCGTTTTCTTTACAAGGACGAGGTAAGAAAAGTTGCAAAGGCACTTGGGGTACCAGATAAACTCTCAAATCGTCACCCATTTCCAGGACCTGGTCTTGCAGTTAGAATAATTGGTGAAGTGACTCCGGAGAAATTACAGATTTGTAAACTTGCAAGCAAAATTGTAGAAGATGAACTTATAGTATCTGGATGGCATGACAAAGTCTGGCAAGCATATGCTGCAGTAGGAGATGATAGAGCAGTCGGAGTAGTAGGTGATGAAAGAAAGTATGGTCACATTGTTATTGTTCGTGTGGTAAATTCTATAGATGCAATGACTGCAGATTGGACAAGACTACCTCCAGAAGTTTTAGAGAAAATAAGCAACAGAGTTACAAATGAAATAGATGGTGCAGCTTGGGTTAGCTATGTGATTTCAAGTAAACCACCGGCTACTATAGAACCGCAGTAACAAACGATAATGTTTCTTGCATTGTTGGGGGCATGCCATTTGGACTTTTAACATAAAGCGATGCAGCAGTGTTTGCAAAAAGCAATCTTTCTTTAACTTCAAGGTCAGCAAGGTAGCCCAAAATATTTGCAGCATTCCAAACATCACCTGCTCCAGTAACAAACTTTACCTCGGTGGGAAGAGATTTTACAAATTCTACCTCTTTTCCATTTGACCAAAACGCTCCATTTGAGGTGTGTAAATCTATAGTAACAGAGATTTTTTCTGAAAGACCAGAAACTAGTTTTTTGGTTTCTTCTTCATTTGAGATCATCCCAAGATCAAATTGTTTCAATAAGATGTTGCATTCATTCTCATTCAAACATAAAGAATCTAAGTCTGAAGCCAATTCAGATATAGCTTCTTTGAATTCACCAGGTCTTGATTGAATGTCTGCAGGATCTAGAAAATGAAGCGATTTTGTAGATTTTCCAAAAACGAGTTTGCATAGTTCTGTGCCTTTTTCATTGCTTGCCCAGTTTGTAACTATAACCGCATCCGCATTTTGAATCGCGATTTGTTCTTTCTGACCTAGTTTTTCAGGTCCAAAATTTTCATTGTCACCTAGATCAGAGAGCATTATATTTACAGGGCTCCCATTATTGCTAAATTCAAATGATGTAGTTCTGCCAGGATTTCCATCAATTAAAAACAATGTACAATTTGGAAATTCAGAAAATGTTTCATGTAAAATATGCGAGTTTGATTTGTTTGCTATTGTGATTAGCGAAACTGGAGCACCAAGTTTTGCAAGTGCATATGCAACATTTGTTGCATTTCCACCTTTTAGATCTGTTTGCGGAATCCCCCTTATGCTTCCACCAAGCTGACTCTTTTTTGAAATTAGATCGTACAGTGTAGCGATATTTTGGATTTTAATTATCCTGTCTAGAAAAAAGTCGTTTAAAACAACCACAGAACCAACAATGTTAAGATTCTGTAGTTTCTCTAACATGAGAAGTTTTTAGCCCATTGGTGGGTGAGGTGCATGTCCGCCCTTGGCACCGGATGAGGCAATTACATCATCTATTCTTAGAATCATACAGGCAGCTTCTGTTGCTGATTTTATTATCTGCTCTTTTACTGCTACTGGTTCAACGATATCAAGAGAGTACATGTCTGCTATGCGTGTGTTTCGTGCATCTATTCCAGTCCACTTTTTGCCTTGTGCTTGCTTTGCTCTTAATGTAATCATGGTATCTATAGGATCCATTCCAGCATTTTCTGCAATTGTTAATGGAATGATTTCTAGTGCTTCTGCATATTTTTTAATTGCAAGTTGTTCCCGTCCCTCAAAGCGATCTGCCCAATCTTTAAGGCCTGAAGCTAAGTATGCTTCTGGAGCACCACCACCTGCAACAATTGCTGGTTTTTCAATTACATCTTTAACGACCATTAAAGCGTCATGTATTGATCTATCAACTTCGTCAACTACTCTTTGTGAGCCTCCTCTTAGAAGAAGTGTTACTGCATGAGGATTCCTGCAACCTTCAATAAACACCCATTTGTCTGTCTCAACTTTTCTTTGTTCTACATGTTCTGCAGAACCAAGATCTTTTGATGTTATATCATCAAGGTTGGTGCTGATTGTTCCGCCTGTTGCTTTGGCAAGCTTTGTCAGATCACTTTCTTTTACGCGTCTGACAGAAAGTATTCCTGCCTTTGCAAGATAATGTTGTGCAATATCATCAATGCCTTTTTGACAGATCAGAACGTTTGCTCCTACTTCTATTATTTTATCAACCATTGCTTTGAGCATTCGATTTTCTTCTTCAAGAAACATCTGCATTTGAGTTGGGTCAGTTATTCTAATTTCTGCACTCATCTCTGTTTTTTCAATTTCTAATGGTGCATTCACTAGTGCGATCTTTGCCTTTTCTATCTTAGTTGGCATNNGAACCACCTGCTTTCTTTTCTACCTTAACGTTATCCAGATCTACCTTGTAATTGTCACCTTGTTTTTCTACTACTTGCAAGATCGAGTCTACAACAATCTTGGAAAGCATTACGCTGTCTTCAGAAACAAGTTTAGATTCCATGCTTGTTCTTGCAATCTTAAGTAGAATTTCCTTTTCTTGCGGATCTACTTGTTTAGCAAGTTCAGAAAGAAGTGAAAGAGCCTTATCAGCTGCTGCTTGATATCCTTCTATTATNNACTTCATTGTCCACAGTCTTTGCAATTTCTACCATCATTTTTGCAGCAGGATGTTGAACATCAATTTCTTTAAGAATTGTTGCACCGTCATTTGTTATAGTTACATCACCAAGTGAATCTACTAGCATCTTGTCCATTCCTCTTGGGCCAAGGCTTGTTCGTACAAGTTCTGCTACAAGTTTTGCAGCTGCTATGTTGTTTTTCTGTGCGTCTCTACCTTTTTGTTGAAGCGCGCTTTCTTTTAATACTAAAACTGGACCTTGTGGAGTTTGTTGAATTGAAGCCAAAATTAATCTCTCTTTTTCTGATAGTTCAATGCCCCTTTTAATACCTTATTGAGCTAGAACGTTCAGATACGTTCTGTTTTTTACATCTACAATTCCAGTATACAGAATTCGTATGTCAGGCAAGGCAAGGAATGGAAGAAAGAGTGGAATAAGATAAGGATTTTTGAATTTGCAACCTGCATCAATTATTTTCGAGTTCACTTCCAAATATTCCAAAAGTGCCTCATCAAACGGCAAAGTCGATATCAAACCAGCAAATGGAAGGGC
>DUJB01000015.1:5084-9452 GCA_013330055.1 Nitrosopumilaceae archaeon | reverse complement strand
AGGTCAAACCCACATCTTGTATGCGTAATTGGAGGCCTGCGAATCACCCAATGGATCAATTCCAACAATCATCACAAGCGCCGCCTTGCTATTACGTATGCAGAAACTGAATCAAAGAGAATTAATATAAACCATGCCAAAAAATACAATTTTTTCCTTGTTTTTGCGATCACTAATATTAATCTGCCAGCAACTTTTTTTGTGTTGCCAACATTAGAAATTTACAAAAAGAAAACAAAAAGATCTGGTTTGCTTTTTGCAAAATCTAAAAAATTTCATGTCAATGGAGTAAGTCACAACATCAGATTTTTTGAGCCATATCCGTTTGTTACAAAATCAGCTAAAGGAAAATTTCTACACGACGTTGATGGAAACAAGTATGTAGATTACTGGATGGGTCATTGGAGTTTGATTTTGGGCCATGCACATCCAGCAGTTTCAGGTCAGGTGAAAAAACAATTGCCTGCTTGCTGGATGCATGGAACCGTAAATGAGATGACATTATCATTTTCTGAAATAATACAAAAGGCTGTCCCAGTTGCTGAAAAGATTCGCTACGTTTCGTCTGGAACCGAAGCAACAATGTATGCCGTTAGAATTGCACGCGCGATTACTGGAAAAAAAATAATTGCAAAAATTGATGGTGGCTGGCATGGATATACGACTGATCTTTTAAAATCAGTCAACTGGCCATTTGATCAAAAAGAGAGCAAGGGAATTGCAGATGACTTGAATGTAGTCTCAATGCCGTATAATGATTTAGAAAAATCACTTGACATTTTAAACTCTGTAAAAGATGATCTAGCTGGAGTGATAATAGAGCCAGTCCTTGGTGGCGGCGGATGCATTCCAGCAACCAAAGAGTATCTTTTAGGAATACAAGAATTTGTACACAAAAAAAATGCCTTGTTTTTGCTTGACGAGATTGTAACTGGCTTTAGGTTTTCATTTGGTTGTCTTTACAAAACAATGAATCTTGATCCTGACATTATAACTTTGGGAAAAATTGTCGGAGGAGGATTTCCAGTCGGTGTCATTTGTGGCAAAGACAACATAATGGAAATTGTAAATACAAATTCACATACAAAATTGGACCGCTCCTATATTGGAGGTGGAACTTTTTCTGCAAATCCTATCACAATGACTGCCGGCCGTGCAATGATTAGTCATCTTAAGAAAAATTCTGGCTCGCTTTATGGCAAGTTAAATGCACTAGGGGAAAGAGCAAGAAAAGATCTAGCCCAAGTCTTTGATGGTAAAGTAGTTACAACTGGCAAGGGCTCTCTGTTTATGACTCACTTTCTCTCAAATGACATCTCAGAGGTAAAGAGTGCCAAAGATGCCTCAAAGTGCGATACCAAAATGCTTCAGAGATACCACTTTGATATGATAGCAAAGGATGGAATATTTTTTCTTCCAGGAAAGCTTGGTGCATTTTCTGCGGTGCACTCTCAGCTGGATGTAAAGAACTTGGTTGGTGCATCCGAGCGTTTTGCAGCTACAATTTAGATCAGAACGATAGTAAAGCCTAATAACTTTCAGATTAGAAAAAAGATATGAAAAAGTTAGCGATTTTTTCTATTCTTGTTTTGCTTTTAATTCCGATTGGGCATAATTTAGCATCTGCAAGAACATTGGATGTTACTATACCAACTGGTGCTGCAGATCCTACCAATGCGGCAGAGAGATTCTTCTACAGTCCTTGGGACCTAACTGTTGATCTGTATGATACAGTCCAGTGGGGAAATGGCGATACAGCAGCTCATACTGTAACAAGTGGGAATCCAACAGACGGACCTGATGGAACCTTTGACAGCAGTCTTTTTGGGCCTGGAAAATTATTTAGTCACAAGTTTGTAAAAAGTGGAACATATGANNGACGGTAAGACCACTTTTGATGTAGAATATTTGCTAGAAAAGACACTTGTAAGTGTAGCTGTAGATCAAAAAGAAAAGGCAGTTACTTTTTCGATGGCAGGAAAAGGAAATGATGGCGATCTGTTTGTTATCAAGTTACCAAAAAATCTAATTTCTGGCGATTTTTCGGTTTGGGTGGATAATCAACCAACCATTGATTTTGAGGAAAAAGAGGATGGAGGCATAAATACACTTACAATTCCGCTCACTGCAAAATCTGAGACAGTGACAATCCTTGGAAGTACGATAGTTCCCGAGTTTGGTCCAATTGCAGTTCTTATCTTTGCCATTGCCATCATTTCTATAATTGCAGCGTCTACAAAGCATCCAAATCTTTTCCAGATTCGAAGGTCATAGAACAAACTAGAGCAGATGACTAGTTTTTATGTTGTATAATCATCTGAAAAAATCGAAAATTACTTTCTCTTTCTACGCGCAGCATGTTGATCTGCTTTTCTCATGTGTTTACCAGTTTTCCTTTTTGCCATAATAAAACGAATAAACTGACACTACTTAATTCTTGCATTTGGCAATTTAACCAGTCTCTAATCTTGACATTAAAGAACTATGATTCAGGAGAGTCTGCACCGCATTTTGGACATCTGCTTCTCGTGCCACGATAGCTAGGGTCAAAATATACTATGGCACTTGGATATCCACAACCTAGACATTCCACTCCCTTTAGTTTTAGGCTCATGTAATTACATTGCACAAAGTTATACATTAATCACACTTTACACATTAGCTTAGTAATCGCATCTTTAGCTAACAAAAGAATATCAGGAAATTGTGTCAAGCATAGGTATGAAAACAATTGAAATTCAAACAAAGCCAACAATTGGGCGCAAAGAAGTGCGAGCCTCTTTTAGGAAAGTAGTTGCATTTGACCTTCTTTTTTATGGGTTGGGTGTAATCACAGGCATTGGAATCATAGCAGCAATTCTACTTTCTTAGAATCTGCTGTACTCTTTATTTTTAATTTCTGCTAAAGGAGTTTCACCTTTTATGTTAGTTTTATATTAACAGCCTAAGCAAATTCAGACGTGTTAGAGGAGCTAATCAAAGACAGTAACGCACTACAAAAAGCAATTAATGGAGAAGAGCTGTCATACAACGACGGCCTAGAACTGATGCAGTATGATAATTTATACATGCTAGGTGCAGCAGCCGATCTGATTAGACAAAAACGAGTTGGAGACACCGTTACCTTTGCAGCATCATATTATCTGAACTATACAAATGTCTGTGCAGCAAGCTGTCAGATGTGTGCGTTTTATCGAAAAGGTAATGAAAGCGATGCATATACCTTGACAGCACAAGAAATCGAACAAAGAGTGGGGATTGCAAAAGAGATGGGTGCAACTGAGGTTCACATTGTTGGCGGATTCCATCCAGATTTGGGATTAGATTACTATGAGACTATGATGAAGACAATAAAAAAGACTCATCCAGAGATGAATATCAAAGCCTTTACTGCCGCAGAAATTTTCTTTATTGCAAGACTAACACACAACTCTGTCAAAGAAGTTCTTTCTAGACTAAAAGCAGCAGGACTAGATTCAATGCCAGGTGGAGGAGCAGAACTTTTCCACCCAGAGATAAGAGACAAGATTGTNNTTGGGATAAAGAGTAATGCAACCATGCTCTTTGGCCATATCGAAAAGCCAGAGCACATAATTGATCATCTAGTAAAATTAAGAGAGGTTCAAAAAAGAACTCATGGTTTTCTTACTTTTATTCCTCTAAAGTTCAGTTTGGAAAATACCGAGCTTGAGCAGAAAGGATTGATTTCAAGTGAGAGTGCATCAACTTATGATCTTAGAGTAATTGCAATTTCACGTCTTATGCTTTCTGGTTATTTGGATAACATCTCTGTTTACTGGGTAGCATTGGGTAAGAAACTTTCTCAGGTTGCATTAGCTCATGGCGGAAATGATCTTGTTGGTACAGCATTTTCTGAAGAGATTTATCGCGCTGCAGGAAAGGGAACAAGCTCTTCAATACTTGAGCTTGCAAACATGGCAAAAGAAATTGGTAGGCAGCCTGCACAAAGAGATTCATTCTTTAGAATTTTACGCAAGTTCTAAGTCTGCGCAGGTTTTTGCGTTACAGTCTTTCCTGCTCCACCTTTCCTTCTTTTTAGACCAACACTTATCAAAGTAATTAGAAATCCAAATGCTGCAATATATCCAAATAATGTAATAATTTGATGATAAGTTGCCTGGGTCTCTAAAAGCAAGACCGCCTCTTGTTCTGTAACATTTCCTCTAGCCACTGGAATAGTATTATTCAGATATAGCGAAACACTTGTTCCAACAACAAGCATCGCCATACCAGCAACAAATATTCGCTTGTCCATATTCAAATCTAATTTTAACGTCCTATAATCTTTAAGTTGTCTGAAAAAGAGTAGAATTTTGAAATGGGATGGTCTGGATGGCCAATGACAGT
>DUJB01000015.1:0-5001 GCA_013330055.1 Nitrosopumilaceae archaeon | reverse complement strand
TACGTGTTCCTTTAATTGTCGTAATGTAATAGAATATCAGGTAAGCGGGAAGATCGAGGCTGCATATCTACCCTATACCTATCAGCTTTTGTGAACCTGCTTACCTACTTTAATAGTCATTTATTTTCATAACATTAAACATTTTCCATTCATTGATCTTACACACTTGCTGGAGAAATTCTAAGGTCAAAGTCAGGGACAAGACCTTTTTCAGCTGCAAATTTGAAAAGTGTCTTAATCGAGCTCTCTCCCAAAATTCCCATATCTATGGTAACGTCATTTACGTACATCCTTACAAATCGCTCAATTAGTGAACGTGGTTGACCACGTCCATACTGCATGGCATAGTCCAAGGCTTCGTTTACACGATTCATGCCGTAAATTACAGATTCGCGAAAATAATCATCGAATTTTTTTATCATTTCTTGTCCCAAGTGGTTGCTTATCACGTTGATTCCAAGTGGAACTGGCAACCCTCCTGTAGAGTCAGCCCACCAAGTACCAATGTCTAGTAATTTTGTTAGTTTATTCTGATCATAGGTAATCTGGGTTTCATGTATAACAAGCCCTGCATCCACCTCACCACGTTCTACTGCTGCTGGAATGTCAGAAAACTTCATTTCAATATAATCAAACTTTCCAAGCATTAGTTGCAATAACAAAAACGCCGAAGTTAGTTTACCTGGAACCGCAATCTTTGCTTTTTTTATCTGCTCTAATGTCAAGTTCTGTTTTGATATCACAATTGGACCATATCCTTTGCCAAAACTTCCACCGCTTCTTAGTATGGTATAGTCTGGAACATATGCACAGGCATGAACAGAGACTGCNNGCATCAGGTGTGTGACCCAGAGTAATTTCCATAATTATATTTTTGAGCTCTATTATAAATATCAAGTTATGAAAAATAAATCATGTCAACAATTGATGCGTTTGATAAAGAGATCAAACTTCAAGTAAGATTTGTTCAAGAATTTGTTCCACAAAAACAACTTTCCAGTGAAACACAGGGGAAAACAATTTTTTGCGGCACTGGAGATTCGTTTGTATCGGCACAACTTGCTGAGGCGTTTTCTGATTTTAGAGCAAGGGCTTTGGATCCGCTTGATTTATTAAAAAATAAAAGACTGACAAAAAACAAAAACCTGTTTTTAATATCGATTTCAGGAAACACCATATCAAACATTAAACTTGCCAAGACATCTACGAACACGACATCAATAAGTGCAAACCCTCAAAGCAGGCTGGCAAATGCTTGTAAAAAATTAATTTTGCTCAAATATCCAAATTCGGGGATCTTTACAGCTGGCAGTATAAGTTTTCTTGCTAGCGCACTAACATGTATCTCCCTTGTGTCCAAACTAAAAATACGAAATGTTTCCAGATTGTATGAAAGCGCAGAGATTCAAAGCAGAAAAGTAAAACTAAATGGCAAGATCTTCTTTCTTGGAAATAGTCACACCTTTCCTGTGGCCAGTTTTGGAGCAGCCAAGCTTTACGAAGTTATAGGCCTGAATGCGCACTATGAGAGGATAGAGCAGTTTTCCCACACGGGTTTGTTTTCTGCAAAAAGAGGAGACACTGTTGTAATTTTGGAAGAAAAAAACAAATACAATTCCAAGCTTGCATCTAGTCTCAAAAAGTACGGATTGCACATAGTGCAGCTCCAACCCAATACAAAAAACATCCAAGAAATGGTTTTGTTTTTTATTTTTGTATCAGAGATCATTGCATTGTATCATGCCAAGAAAAAAAATCAAAAAGATTGTTTTTTTGTTACAGCTAAGAATCTAAGAAAAGCTAGCTCGTCTATGATCTACTGATCTTAGATCGATTCTTAAGAAGATTTAATACCGGCTCTAGGACGTTTTTTTTTATTCATGAAATTCAAGGCAACAGAGCAGATCCTAAAGATTATCGGAAATAAAAAGAACATTCGAAACTTTGGAGTCATTGCTCATGTAGACCACGGAAAGACAACCATGAGCGACAGCCTTTTGGCATCATGCGGCATCATCAGTCCGTCTGTTGCAGGCCAAGCCCTTGCCCTAGACTCTATGAAATTAGAACAAGACAGACAGATGACAATTGTTCAGGCAAACGTTACCTTACTTTACGAAGCAAATGGTGAAGAGTATGTCATCAACATGATTGACACACCAGGACACATCGATTTTACTGGACGTGTCACAAGAAGTCTCAGAGCAATCGATGGTGCAGTTGTGGTATCAGACTCTGTAGAAGGAATCATGACACAGACTGAAACCGTAACAAGACAAGCACTTGAGGAAAGAGTTAGACCAGTTTTATACATTAACAAAATTGATCGTCTCATAAAAGAGCTAAGACTTCCTCCAGAAAAAATGCAAGAGTGGCTTGTGGAAATTATTACTAATTTTAACAGATTAATCGATATTTACGCCGAACCAGAATACAAAGAAAAATGGAAGGTGAGCATCCAGGATGGAAGTGTTTCATTTGGCTCTGCAAAAGACAGGTGGGGATTTAACGCAGACGTCATGAAGAAGAAAGGAATCTCTTTCAAAGACGTCTATGCAGCTTATTCAGAGGGTGGCGATCTCAAGGCTCTTGCCGAAAAAGCTCCACTCTATGACGCAGTACTTGGAATGGTTGTAAAGCACCATCCACCACCTGATGTTGCGCAAAAATACAGAATTCCAAAAATTTGGAAAGGAGATTTAGAATCAGATCTTGGTAAGGCACTTTTGAATTGTGATGACAATGGTCCAGCGGTAATGATGATTGTAAACATGACAGTTGATCCAGCTGCAGGTCCNNATAGATACTAAAAGAGAGGGAAGAATTCAGTCAGTCAACTTTTTCATGGGAAACCAACGTGAAATGGTAGGTGAGCTTGCTGCAGGAAACATTCCGGCACTTTTGGGATTAGAGCATGCAAGAGCTGGACAAACACTATCAAGTGTAGCAGGAATTCACACGTTTGAGGGAATCCAGTATGTTTCTGAACCAGTCGTGCAAATTGCTGTAGAACCAAAACATCCAAAAGACTTGCCAAAACTTGTTGAAGCATTACGCAGAATCACAATCGAAGATCCAAACTTGGTTGTAAAAATAAACGAGGAAAGTGGAGAGACTGTAATTGCAGGTATGGGGGTATTGCACCTTGAGATTGCAACTTCACTCATCGGAGATGCAGGCGTACAAATAGTAACATCACAACCTTTGATCAATTATAGAGAAACAATAAGAGCGCCAGCAGGTCCTATCATGGCAAAATCTCCAAACAGACACAACAAGATCTTTATGAAAGTAGAACCATTAGACGATAAAGTTTCTGAAATGATTAGAAACGGTACACTAAACGAATACAAAGACACAAAAGAAGTTGCGGAAATTTTGAGAAACGCTGGTTGGGACAGGGATGAGGCAAAACGCGTAATGCGCTTTGACCCAAGAGGAAATGTAGTAGTAGATGGCACAAAAGGTGTACAGTTTGTTCAAGAATCAACTGATTCTATATTATCTGGATTTGAAGATACAATGAAAGAAGGTCCCTTGACAAGAGAACAAGTCAGAGGATGCAAGTTTATATTTCATCACTTTGTTCCACACGAGGATGCAGCACACAGAGGTCTGTCACAGCTTGGTCCTGCATCAAGACGCGCATGCATGGGTGTAATGCTTATGGCACAGCCTGTACTTTTGGAACCAACACTTGGAATTGAGGTTCGAGTTCCACAAGAAATGATTGGAAATGTTGCAGGTGTGATTTCCGGGAAAAGAGGTAAGGTTTTGAATATGGAACAAAAAGGTGTAATTCACATTCTAACTGGAGAAATTCCAGCTTCTGAAACCTTTGATCTTTCTGAAGTAATGAGAGGACAGACAGCTGGAAAGGCAATGTGGAATACTCACTTTAAGGCATGGACACCAGTTCCAAACTCTGTCTTGCCAACAATTATGGCAGAAATTAGGAAACGAAAAGGACTGAGCCCAGACCCACCAACGGCAGACGAATTTATCGATAAAGAGTAAAAACACATGAAATATGATCATATCTTAATTCTAATTAGAATCTTAAACGGAAACTAGCATCTAAATAAATCCAATCTTCTTACGTTCGTAATCTTGCGTCCTTGATTTAATCAACACTATGATTCCAAGTATTCCTAGAATCCAAGGACTGTAGTATATTACCTGTAGTTTGAAACATGAATTTTTAAAATTTGACAGATCTGCCCATCCACCATTGCAAGCATCAACAGTCTCTTGCATTTGGTACCGATTCGTATGCAACTGACTTCGAACTAAGCTGAATGAATCTATGTAACTGGTACTAATCGCCAAATACATGTAAGCCGCACCTGTTAAAAATAAAATTCCAACAACAACCCTAAAGCCATCCATTAAAAAAATATCGTATGAGAATTACATAAAATAGCATCTGTGATTTCATAATACAACGTTTACTCTGGCTTGCAGATTTTCAAGAACAAATAAGGGGGATTCTATTTTTATCGATAAAAAGTAAAAAACAACCCCGTTCTTTCACGCCTAAAAAGTTGGCAATGACTAACGGTATGTCGGGGTGTGGGTCGTCGGAGAATTAACAAAAAGAAAAAAGGAGATCCACTTTATGGGTTTTAAATTGATCTACCAAAGGCATCTATTGTGCAAATAGATTCGTTGTGAATTCGCTCGAATTTTTCAATTGCACCTGAGATATTTCCATCAAGGAATCTCTGGATTGCCTCTTCTAACCAATCTCCTGGATAGTCGCTTCCGAATGCTACCTGATTGTATACGGCAGCAGCAGCGTATCTAAAGACAGCATTTTGTCCACCGCCCTTTAGTGCTAAAGCATCAGCCAGTAAAATGGGATCACCGCCTAGCTCTGGGAAATAATCCTGTAGGATATCATCGTCCAGATCCTCGAATCCATTTGTGTCGGTGTTATTCTTCCAGTAGCCCGGTGTGCACGCTTGCTTTTGATGTGCAAATGCACTTGGCGGTACTGCT
>DUJB01000011.1 GCA_013330055.1 Nitrosopumilaceae archaeon | reverse complement strand
AATTGTTTACCAAGACTTTCAAATAAGACTAGAAGGAATTAATTCTTGCAAGTTTTGTTTATCTTGATCTGCAATAATTAAAATTAAATTGGCGTAATCGATATGTTGTCAAAGCTCACAGAAGCATCTTCACAATAAAAACCAATTTTACCTTTATCAAACGAGGTGATGTCATCGAATTCCTGCGCTAATATCCCATTAA
Source organism: Nitrosopumilaceae archaeon (assembly GCA_013330055.1). Classification (GTDB taxonomy): domain Archaea; phylum Thermoproteota; class Nitrososphaeria; order Nitrososphaerales; family Nitrosopumilaceae; genus UBA8516; species UBA8516 sp8516u. Next base: position 4,659 of record DUJB01000011.1, on the reverse strand, counting down.
CTGCAATGACAACATGATTTCCTTTTACAATGATATCGATGTGGTCCCATTTTCCAATTGAAGTATTTGGAAATTCAGTTGCTTGGATGAAAAGTTGGTCTGTGGGATTTACACCTCCATCATATTTTCCGGATTCAGAACCGGTAGGCTTCAGTGTAAAATAGTTAAAGTGAGTGTTGTCCACGTATCTCCAAAATATCCACCCTACTTCCCAGCTATTTGGAATTGGTTCTCTTAGTTGTTTATCATTTCTAACATCTAAAGAGAGCACAAAATCTTTGAATTCTCCAGTAGTAAGTATTAGGCCTGATCTTGTTTCATTTAATACAAATCCCGATTCCACTACGAGGAGGAAATTGTTGTCATCAAAGTGGTCTTGTTTTACCTCCAAGGAGCCACCCCCATTCCACATACCTATCCATTTTCCATTTGGAGACACGGTTCCAGGAACCAAGTGATACGGACCGTTAGAAAAATCATCATACATTACTATTTCTTTTGGAATATCATAGATGGTCTTGTTTTCTGGGTGCTGATTCACATCATCAGGTAAGGGTTTGGTTCCATTATTTTGGAAAGGATTTGCATTTGGGTTTGTCGGCAACGAAATATTTTTTTTATCTTCGGAGTTTATTCCAAGAAAATTTCCATATTTTGGAATTATCGTTATCGTTACAATAGCAACTATGACTAGTATTGTGATAATTATGATTGTTTTATTTCTCTTCATGAAGTTTTTTCCTTTCCGATCTAGTTTAGCATCTTAATTTATCTTAATACCGTACCTTTGGACTTTGTAAAAGAATTTCTTTTAGAAGGCTTACTGTCTTTGCAGTGACATCTTCCCCGTACGGATGACTCTGAATTTTAATATTTAACATACTTTCAACAGCACTGCCAAAATCTTCATTGTTTTGGAAAAGAGGATAAAGTCTGTTTGCCCTCATAAGCACGGTCTCCCACCGTTCTGTGGTGTGTCTTAGGGTGATGCAAGGTTTTTTGAGTATTACAGCTTCTTCTTGGACTCCTCCGCTATCAGTTAACACCAATTTACATTTATGTAACAAAGAAAGAAAATCTAGATATCCAACTGGATCTATTGTTGTTACGTTTTCTGGAAGTTGGATATTGCTTTGGATAAGATTTTTCTTTGTTCTTGGATGAATAGGAAATATTATCTTATGATGCGAAATCTCTTTTAATTTGGTTGAAAGCGTCTTTAACGAATTAATGTCATCAACATTTTCTGCTCTGTGCAAAGTAAGTAAGAGAAAGTCATCTGGAAAATCAACTTTTTCTTTCAGACCCATTTCAGCAAATTTTTTACAAACATCAACTATTAGATTTCCAGTGACAAAGACATTGTTCTCTATACCTTCGAAATGGAGATATTCTCTTGAAAGTGTTGAAGGGCAAAATAGATAATCCGAAAGTTGATCAATTTCAATTCTGTTGCGTTCTTCAGGCATTCTCATATCGAAGCTTCTCAATCCAGCTTCTATGTGAATCAGTCTTGTTTTGGTATCTCGTGCGGCAAGAGCTCCTGCCAGAGAAGAATTCGTATCACCATATACTACCATTATTGACGGTCTTAATGCAGAAATTAGATCGGCTATTTTTTGTCGTAAAATTTCAACATCAGAAGTATTGCACCGTAAATCTAGATCAGCTTTAGAATCTAATTCATTGAAGAATATATCTTTCATATTCTCCGAATAATGCTGACCGGTGTAGGCGTAAATATGATTTTCATAATCCAAGTGCCTCACAAATTCTGAGAGCTTGATTACTTCTGGTCTTGTACCAGCCAAGGTCAGTATTTCACATTTTTTCAAAGATTTTTGAACCACAAATCTCACAATCCTAATGACGCAGACTCGTATGCTTTAATCCGTTTTTGATCCCGTGCTATAATCTCAATGTCGTGTTCTCTAATGAATCCATGAGTGGTTTTTGTAGAGGACCACGATTTTACAAAAAATGATTTTAACCAGCATACATACCAATAGTGAGAAAATGGTACCAACAATGCAATATGACATGCGTATTTTATTTTCTTTAGTCCAAGTTCTTTTAAGACAATTGTAAACTGTAAAGCATAGCTTGCCACTGTTACGCCAAACCAAAAACTGATTGGGACAAAAGTAAACTTGAAAGGAAATGTTTCAAAAAGAACATAGTACAAAATTGCAGTTGAAGTTACTATAATTGAAAAAAATCCGCTGGTAAGAAACAAAGGAGACAGCCAATAAATTATTCCTATTAAATCGGTTCGTTCTGGGATTCTCTTTTTCATAAGATCGAAATGTCCTCTTACCCATCTTGACCTTTGTCTCATCATCAGCGGAAGCTCCCCTGGTTTTTCATCATAAACAACAGACAACGATGCAAATCCTATCCTGTACTTGTTCCTGTAAAATCTAAAAGAAAGTTCAAAGTCTTCAATTAACGCGTTTGAGAAACCTCCTACTTTTACAAGGGCCTCCTTTTTCAAAATAGATCCTGTTCCGCCAAGAGGTGTCCTCTTGTCAAAATAGTGTCTTACGGCCATAAAGGGAGTAGAAAACATATCTCCTTCAAGCGAAAGCAATCTTGTGATCTGGTTATACTCGCGGTTGCTAGAAGAAATTTTGGCCTGTACTGCAGCAAATCCTTCATCAAAGAGAGGCATTGCGTTTGCAATAAAATCTCGACTCAGGATACCATCAGAGTCTACGATTAGGACATACTCTCCCCTTGAATTTGCGACAGCGTAATTTAGTGCGATTCCTTTTCCTGATTGCTTTGTATTGTATTCAAATGGTCGTACCCTATGGTCATTGAATTTGGCATACTCAAATGTCCTATCAGTGCAGTTATGACAGATAATTAAAATCTCGATATTTTTGTATGTTTGAGCCAGACAGCTGTTTATCGTTCTTTTTATGACTGCCTCCTCATTTTTTGCAGGAATAAGGATGCTAACAAGTGGTGGATTAGAGTATCTTTTGTTTCTGATAAGTAGTGCTTGCTGTTTCTCAATTTTTTTACCGACAACAAGATACGTACTTTGAAATACGAACCAAAGCAAAGTACTGACAAGTGAAAGTGATACGGAGAACCATGTCATTGCGGATAAGTCCAAATCCGAATTCATATGAAGAGGAATGCCGAGGACCCAAGGAACAACATGNNCAGTATAATACATCATGATAAACCATAGTGCCGAAATTGTGAAAAAAATTGCAACCATTACTTTGCTATTATTCAGACTTACCACATCCTTCCACGCCTTTGTTTTTTGTTTTGAAAAATTAGAATCCTTAGTGCCAGGATTTTGTTCCGTTCTGTTTTCCAAATTAAGATCCTTCCACTTTAGAATTTAGCGATTGCCAACAAACATGATGATACCATTTGTCCCCAAATATGACATCACCCTCAACTAACCCAATCTCTCTGTTGCATAGTGAACAGGTTAGACAATGAGGTTTGAAAATCTGAGGTATTACTTGTGAGCCCAGATTACTTTGTGAAGGATGTTCTGAACCAACTCTCTCATGCAATTTAATGGATGATCACTTTCCTCATTTCCATTTTTGGAAATCAGTATTAAGGAAGGCGCACTCCACAAGGGAGCACCGCAGAAGTGAACAATACTTTTAAGGTAGTTTTCTAGGCATGAAGAACCTGTCCTTCAAGATCCAATTTATTTTCCTGGAATTTTGTTGAAAAAAGATTGTGTCCTCTTTCCGTCAAGCTTACAACCTCAAAACCATCTTCATCGATCTCTCTTTTTATAAGATCCATAATATCCATCCAATCAAGGTAAAGGAGAAATTTGTCATAAGCCATGTTGCATTGCATTGCGATTTTTGTCTTCCTGAATCTATTGTTATAATATATGAACACAATAATTCGTTTTACCGTATTCCATTCGATTCTCTTTAATTCCTTCTTGCTTTCAATACAAACTTCTGATTTTGAACTTCTCATTGGACACGTAAAAAATGCGCCTTTCTGATATTAAGAGAGAAGTATGTATCCTTTACTTACATAGCTGTCAACGTTCGAATTATTAGGCGATTAGAGGACGGCTATGGCAAGAATTCATTTTTTAAAAATAGGTTACGGTTTTTGTTAGTCCTTAAACCTTTTAGTGTGGAAATGCAGCCCGGAACGAACGCTTGAGGCACCCATACTCGCTTCTAACAGTTCCTGATACCTAATACTAAAACCAAACATTTTCAATTCTGAGCATATTTCAAGCAGATCATATGAACTTGGATTTACCTTCATAATTTCCTCTTTCCTGAACCCCATCTGGGCTATCGCTTCAAGGACAAAATTTTCTTCGACTGAAATCTCATTCGTACAGGCTGGACTCTTTATTAGCCCTGTACCTAGTCGTATCCAATTTTGGAACAATACATAACAATCGCTTTCCTCCTTTATAGAGGGCGTCTCCCAAAAATGGAAATCAGACCAATCTGACATCATAAAGGGTAAAAAAAGGTGCAAGATTGTTCCACCAGGCATAACAAAACAAAAGATAAAACCATCAATAAAATAAAGGATTCATGACAAAACCAATTCCCGATGGTTACTCCAGTGTAACTGCAACCATGACAGTAAGAGAGACTGAAAAGGCAATCGAATTTTACAAAAAAGTTTTTGATGCAA
>DUJB01000086.1 GCA_013330055.1 Nitrosopumilaceae archaeon | reverse complement strand
TTCCCCCCGAAGGCCCCTTTTGGTAATTTGATTCTATATTTTTTCAAAAATAAATTTCACTAAATCACTTTACAATATTACTTCGATTTCCCAAGTTTTCAGGATAATCTTTCTAGGATTACACATAGTTTGTATTTTTCTTTGGTTTTCCATACATCATATACAAAACCGCAACGATGGCCAATGCTCCAGGAACAGTAATTATTGCTACTAACAATTCGTACTGGAGCTCAACTCTTTTTGCAGGCTGGACAACTATTTCATGATGGGCTTGTTTTTCCAGGTTATCATAAACCATTGTACTAAACACTACCGTTCTTAAAGAAGGATCTGTCATTGGTAGCCTTGACACACTTTCTATTCCTGATGTACCACCGCTTTCTATATTTTCAAATCTAATCTCTATTGCTCCAGGCTTGTCAAAAATAAAATTTCTATAGTCACCACCTATTGCGGTCAGTCCTTTGTCACGAAATATTTCCGCCCCATTTTGAATTATAATAAAATCATATTTCATTTTGTCAAGATTTGAGTTTGTCATTGGATCATAAGTATGATAGATGAAAGACACCTCGTCATGTGTCATGATCACATTTGGCTCCCATGTCATATCCAACTCAATTAAACCGTCAGCAGTATACTCTAATACAGGAAACTGTTCTATTTTATTTCCTTCAGCATCGTGAGGATATTCAGGGATTGATTTACCAACAAAAACCACTCCTTCCATCCATGGGTGAATTGTACAAAAATAGTTAAACAGTCCTTCCTCACCAAATGTATTAGACCAGGACTCTCCTGGCAAGAATCGTTCACTATCAAAATAACCATCAGGCTCCCCAAATTTGTCGCCTCCCATCCATCCAAATCTCCCAGCACCTTTGCCACTTGTAACAGTGTGGCCTTCTCTGTCATTGTTTGTCCATATCACAGTATCGCCTTCCTGAATGAAAACCACAGGAGGTTCATACCAATTATCAACTGGTGTTTCAAATGTTGGATCAAAAGCACCAAAGGGAATNNAAAATTATGATAGAACTATTCATTATGTATGGCTGTTATTTTTGTTAATTAAGAGTTAACGATAGATTTTTCTGTATTTCATATTATCTCCTTTTCAGAACAACCGATTGAACAAAAACATCCAAGGGGTATTTTTTTATATCATTTTTTCACAATAGATACTTTTTTATGAAATGAATTCTTATTTTTTAAAATGAAGGAAAAAGAAAACTACGTTACAAAATCTGCCAATTTCTTACGCAAAATTGAAAATCATTTTGCAGAAATTGCTCCCAGATATAGAAAACTCAGAACTACTGACATGGAACCTATTTTGTTTATTGAAAGAGAATTAAGTGAGGCTGATCGAATGCATGGCGCAGATATGGGATGCGGTGCAGGGCGTTATACCTTAAGACTAGCAAAACAACTAGGAAAAAAATGTCATTTACTATATTGTGTAGATAAAAGCGAACACATGCTGATACAATTAAAAAATTTCTTTGTAGAGCATGGCATAAATCACTTCAAAATCCTTCATAGTGATGCTCACAAAGTGCCTCTTGAGACTGATTCGTTAGATTTTGTTGTCAGCTTTAACGCAGTACATCATTTCGATATGTCAAACTTTCTAAAGGAAGCCTCAAGAATACTAAAAAACAAATCAAGATTATTTGTTTACACTCGATTAAAAAGTCAGAATGCGAGAAATGTATGGGGAATGCACTTTCCTAATTTTACTGACAAAGAAACTAGACTTTATGAATTGGATGAGTTAGAACACATGATTGAAAATACTCCAAACCTGAGTCTAAAGTCAATAAGATACTTTGAATACGAAAGAACTTCAACTCTTGCAAGGTTGGAAGAGCAAGCAAAAGAATATCATTATTCCACATTTAGACTATTTTCCAAGAAAGAATTTGACAGGTCTATTGAGATATTTAAGAAAAACATTACGGAGAGTTATGATGTAAACAACGTGACTTGGAAGGATCAAAACATACTTTTAGTTATAGAATCATAAGATTAGAATAACATTTCTGCAATCAGTCTTTTACTTTTCTGCAATAAAAAATATTTTTTTGGGTAATCTATACAGGATTACCCAAACTAGAGACATTTGAGATTTAGTTAAGCAATAATTTGTGTGTTGTCCTGGTCGTTTAATTTATGCACTAGCCCAGGACTTGTGACCACATTTTATACATCGTAAGACAAGCGGCTCTTTATGCTCATTCAAAATATAGGATGTTTTTAGGCTTGAACAGATTATGCATGTGACCATGTTCTGAAGTTTTTTACCATTTTTTACTGGAAATCTTTTCACCAGATTTTTTGTTGGCTTGGGTTGCCATTTTTTTGTCACTTGAATTGTTGACATGAGTGTAGTTACATTTTGGAATATATGACAATACCCAGCACTTTGTGGCATGCTTTAAGATCAAAAAGGCACGCCACATTACGAAAATTATTGTATTATAACAATACTCCAAGTCTCTTTAGTTGATTTCGTTACGATTAAAATTATTTGCAATCTTTGCAATATCGATTCTGGTTTTAGCTGCAACAAACAGCTTTTTTTCAAGCGTGTATGCTCAGAAACTAACAAAAAACCAACTCAAGCAATGTGAATTCCTTTACTTTAACTACAAAAAATTTGGCGAAGCAGAATTTCTAAAAAGATATGATTTCAAGTCATTTATCAGAGA